>NZ_JBICNX010000352.1:0-473 GCF_043107035.1 Staphylococcus sp. 231237_7MaSpsaltlick | reverse complement strand
ATCTAAGAGTGCTAATTATCTGGTTGGATTGATGCAGCTGTTTAAAAGCTTTCAAATGAGGAATAACAATAAAAGTAACTATTTATGTGCAAATATAAAACGTAAAGGAGGAAAAATTATATGGCAACTTTTCTTTTCGTTCTATTTTTATTAATTGTTATAGGGATATTTTTCATTGTCAAAAAAATTTATAATAAAAAATATAAAAATAGAAAAGATTTTAGAAGAGCTGAACACTTTGACAAAAGAATTATATGTAATGATTACAAAGTAGAAAACATAAAAAAAATCAACAACAAAGATTCTCATGTTATTTTAATTTTCCAACGTAAAGAACTTGAGATAGATAAAAATAATATTAAATATGTATCTCAGCACTCTGAAGAAAAAGTTGAAGTAAATTGTGATCTTCCTCATAAAATAAAAAAAGAAGAAGTGTTTAATTATCTTATTAATAATACGTACTTTTATAT
>NZ_JBICNX010000351.1:0-475 GCF_043107035.1 Staphylococcus sp. 231237_7MaSpsaltlick | reverse complement strand
ATTTTTTTTCAAACAGACCATTGATTATTTGCTTAATTGTATCCTGTTTCACATCTATATCAGCATTATTTAATACTGATTCAAGTTGAGTAAAAGAATCACCTTCAAAAAACGCTCTTTTTGATTTGTTTAAAGTAGATGTTTTATCTAAATTTGTTTTTGTTATTCCAAATTTAAATACATTGCAATATCCTTTGTTTTCATTAATCATTTCTTGAGCATAAGTCAAAGCATTTGGATGTAAATAATCATCAGCATCTAAAAAGATTACATATTCACCTCTTGCTTTATTTATTCCCGAATTTCTATAATCTGACAGAGAATCTGAATCATTCATCTTAACATGATTTACTTTGAGTCCACGGTCATTAATCAAATTTACAAGATCAGCTGAATTATTATGTAAAAATATAACTTCAAAATCAGACAAGGTTTGTTGATTTAAACTATCAACACAATTTTCTAAGTACTTTTC
>NZ_JBICNX010000350.1:0-475 GCF_043107035.1 Staphylococcus sp. 231237_7MaSpsaltlick | reverse complement strand
GCCCTCTGGGACCTCGTGTGGGCCGGCCGCATCAGCAACGACACGTTCACGCCGGTGCGCTCGCTCCTCTCCCACGGCAAGACCGCGCACAAGCAGCGACCGGTCCCCGCGCGGGCGCGCACGTCCCGGAGCGGCCGCCTGGGCCGCGCACCCGGGAAGTCCCTCACGGGTTCCTCCATGCGCCTCGCCTCGGGCGCGGACGACGCCGGCGCGTACCAGCGGCCCACGCCTCCCCTGGCGGCGGGTCGCTGGAACATGCTGCCGCAGGTGGAGCAGGAGACCACGCTCCACGCCCATGCCCAGGCGGAGCTCCTCCTGGACCGCTACGGTGTGGTGACTCGCGGGGCGGTTGCCACCGAGGGCATCCCGGGCGGTTTCGGCCTGATGTACAAGGTGCTCGCCCGGCTCGAGGAGATGGGCCGCTGCCGGCGCGGCTACTTCATCGAGCACCTCGGCGCCGCGCAGTTCGCTGTCC
>NZ_JBICNX010000034.1:0-31997 GCF_043107035.1 Staphylococcus sp. 231237_7MaSpsaltlick | reverse complement strand
GAAGATGATTGATTAATCAAGGCTGTAATTTTTCGATAACCGTAGGTATATTGATTTTCTTTACACAATTGAATGACTTTTTGCGTTAAGTTATCATTGTTATTATGCTTGTTTTTCCATCTATAGTATGTCGATTTAGGTATTTCTAAAATCTCAAGTATCATTTTGACTGGATATCTATGCTTTAATTGATCAACTAATTCTACGATTACTGTTGGTACCACTTCCTTTCCAATTCTTTGTACTTTTTTAAAATATCTAATTCAATATCTTTTCTTTTATTCTCTATTTTTAATTGTTCTACTTCTGAAAGTTCTTCCATTCCTTTACCATATGCATATTGCTTGCCTACTTGTTGAGAAAATCTATAAGTTTCCCCATTTCGATACCATCTCCACCATGTTTCGACCTGAGTTCTGTTTCTAATGTTTAATGTCTCCATAATTTCTTTTGTAGTATAACCCGTTTGTTTCATTTCAATAGTTTTATACTTTGTTTCTAATGAATAAGACACTCTTTTCATAGAAAAAACACCTCCGTATGATTCATTTTAAATGAATTCAACGGAAGTGTTTTTATTTTATTCCCATTAGTTGGGGTCAGTTCAATGACTTAGATTACTGTTTTTTTATTTTAATGGTTTAGACATTGTGAAGTACTTTCATAATGCATCAGCCATGTTTATTTATTGTAGATACAAAATCACTTTAATGCTGTGTTATTTTGAAGTGAACTTTTTGAAAAGTGCAATAGTTGCACCTAAAGCTGTTACACCTGCTGCAACAATACCAGCCTTTTTAAGCACTTCAGGTTTTGTAAATTCTTTGAACATTAAATTAAGGTTTTGTGGTCTTTCTGCTAAGCGTCTCATGAAATAACCAAACCAATCATCACCAAATGGTACATAAATACAGAAATTATATCCATCTTTAGCGATTTCTTCAGCTAATTCAGTTCTAAATCCATATAACATTTGGAATTCATATCGATGTTTAGGTATATTGTTATCCTTAATAAATTGTAAGATGTGAGTGATGACACGATCATCGTGCGTAGCAATTGATGTAACATTCTTAGCCGTCAATAATCTTTTCTTGATTAGACGTATGTAGTTTTCATCAATTTCCTCCTTGGTTTGATAAGCGATATTATCAGCTTCTTTATAAGCCCCTTTAACCATTCTTAATCTAAGTTCTGGATATTTATCTACCAAAGCATCTGCTTTATATAAATATGCTTGAATAACAGTACCTACATTTTTAAATTCACCTTTTAAACGATCTAGCACTTGCGTGATATCGAATAAACTATCATACTTCTCAGTATCAATATTAATATGCATATTATTGAATTTATTGGCTTTCAATAATATTTCACGTAAATTACGATAAGCTAAATCAATATCAAATTCTGAACCTAATTGGCTCAGTTTAATAGACATATGGCCATTTAAATTATGATTATTAATCGCATACATCACTTCTAAGATTTGATCTTTTGCTTGTATCGCTTCGCCTTCGGTGTCCACAAATTCACCTAGGCAATCAACAGTAACTGTAATTCCTTTATCGTTTAAACGTTCAATTGTGTCTAACAAAGCAGGGATTGTATTTCCTGCTACAACTTTATTCGCTCCTAACATGGGACCGATTTCTTTAGCTGCATTATTTAATAAAGTATTGTTAGATAGTCCTATAAAAAAATTTTTCACAATTGGCATATTAATTCCTCCCATTCTGCTAATAGCTTACCTTTCTATAATAGTGTAGCATGAATCAATTGTTAAAGAAATCGTTTACAATAAAATATATTACACTTTATATTTCATAGTACACTCATGTAATTGGTATAGAAGTGTTTTTATATATATAATGGCACAAAAATTAAATCATTCACGACAAACTACATGTTTAAAATGGAAATATCGTATACGATTTTGATACAATAAATGTAATGAATTAAATTTTTATATAGAAGGGGAAGTAGTAATTATGTGGAAATGGGAAACAGAAAATGAAGCTAAAGGCGTCATTGTGATCGCTCACAATATGCTAGAACATACAGGACGCTATGCATATGTTATTACCATGCTTCGCCGTAATGGATACCATGTGATTATGGGCGATTTACCAGGTCAAGGCCAAACTTCTCGTTCTAATAAAGGTCAAATTGAAAATTTTGACGTTTACCATGAGCATATACTTGAATGGATAAGAATCGCAAATGAATATAAGATTCCTACATATGTATTAGGTGTTGGATTAGGCGGCTTAATTATGTTGAATCTACTTGAAAAGGTCGACGTACCTATTGAAGGACTTATGTTAATTTCACCATTATTAGAATTTAAAAAAGGTAATAAAACACGTAAAGATAAAGTGATTTCAAATGTAGGGAAAATGGCCAAGGATAAACGCTTTAAAGTAGGTATAAAGGTTGAAGATTTAACACGTAATGAAGAGGTCATTGAAGAAACAATGAATGATCAATTGATGTTGCAAAAAGTTACATATAATTGGTACAAACAAATTACAGACATTATGAAAGAAACAGTGACACATTTAAAGGACATAGAATCTATACCTTTATTATTGATGTATGGTGATGCAGATAAGGTGGCAGATATCACTGCAATGAAACTAGTTAAAGATAAGGTCACAACCAATGAACTGTATTTTAAAGAATGGAAAGGTTTGTATCACGAGGTACATAATGAACCTGAACGTGATGAGGTAATGCGCTATATCTTAGCTTTCTTAAATAATAGTTCAAGTAATAATGGATTTGTAATTGATGATGAAAATGAACCTTCATAATGTGTCATGAATTAGTTATTTAGTTGAAAATTTATGATTGCTAGTTGGATTTTGAGTTGAAAGGTTATACGCCATATCTCAAGTTTTTGGTTTGGTTGATAATTTTCCCACTCAAAATTAAAAAAATACAAGTTGCTGTTGAGATACTCCGTTTAAAGTAGACACTGAAAAGTGAAGCCTTTGAAGGGAGTGTTTTTATAATCTGCAATTCATTTAAAATGTAATACTTCCGAACTGTATGAATATATCAATGAAATATTGTGATTATTTTCACAAAAAATATTGCAAAAACTAAAATTGTTTGGTATATTTAATTTGTGAAAAAAATCACATAATAAACATAAATTAAATAAACTTTTGAATAGTATTTGAGGGAGGCAGTTTTAATATGGAAATGATTAAAGGAAACAAAGTTGTATTAGTTGGTGATGGAGCAGTTGGTTCTAGTTATGCATTTGCAATGGTTGCCCAAGGTATTGCTGATGAACTTGTTATTATAGATTTAGCGGAAGAGAAAGTGAAAGGTGATGTATTAGACTTAAATCACGGAGCACCTTATGGCGATTCCCCAGTTAATGTTAAAGCAGGACGATATAGTGATTGTAGCGATGCAGATTTAGTTGTTATAACAGCTGGTGCAGCACAAAAACCTGGTGAAACTAGACTAGATTTAGTTGAAAAAAATACTAAAATATTTAAATCTATCGTAAGTGAAATTATGGATTCTGGATTTGACGGTATATTTTTAATCGCAAGTAATCCAGTTGATGTATTAACTTATGTTACTCATAAAGTTTCTGGCTTACCTAAAGAACGTGTTATTGGTTCAGGAACAATCCTTGATACTGCACGTTTCAAATATGAATTAGCACAAGAATTTGGCGTATCTCCAAGTAGTGTTGAAGGTTCAATTATTGGAGAACATGGTGATTCAGAATTAGCTGTTTGGTCACAAACACGCATTGCAGGACAACCTTTATATAATATGTTAAAAGATGATCCTAGCAAACAACATAGAATTGATGAAATTTTCGTTAATACGCGTGATGCTGCTTATGATATTATCAAAGCTAAAGGTGCGACATACTACGGTATTGCAATGGGCTTATTACACATCACAAAAGCAATTTTGAAAAATCAAAATGTAGTTTTAACAGTATCTAGCTATTTAGAAGGTGAATATGGACAAGACGATGTTTATATGGGTGTTCCTACATTAGTAAATAGAAATGGAGCAGTAAAAATATTTGAAACACCATTAAATGATGAAGAAATTAAATTATTTGAGCATTCTTCAAAAGTTTTGAAAGAAATGCAAAATAAAATCACGGATATAATTGCATAATTCATTGTTTATATTTAAACTGTAAATAAGATTAATTTTGTTTTAAAATCAAATATTTATAAAGAGTAGATTTACCACTCTTGGGGAATGTGATTTTACAAGTTAATCTAACATATATCATTTACTATGATTGGGGGAGTACTCTATGGGAAAGACACTTGCCGATAATGTTGATGGTGTATTGAGATTAGAATTAGTATTGCAAGACATCAATGATATCTTTAGCAAAGTTCAGAAGCAGTACAAAATGTCTAAAGAAGAAATCTTAATACTTCTTACTTTATGGAAAGAAGGATCAATGACTTTAAAGGAAATGGATGGTTTCGTTCAAATTAAATCATACAAACGTACAAGAACGTATAATGATTTAGTTGAAAAAGAGTGGATCTTAAAAGAAAGACCACAAAATGATGAACGTACAGTTATTATTCATTTTAATGAGAAATTGAAAGATCAAAGGGAAGATCTTTTGTCATTCTTTAAAGAAGAAATTGATTCAAAGTCATCAAGCATGCAAAACAGTCTTAAATCTATTTTAAATTTATAGGGAATGTTAAAGTAGGTTGAATTATAACTTATACTCTAACATTAAATGCGTGAAATAATTATATTTACGTAAATAGAGATTGGGACATGAAATCTCAATCTCAAAGGTAAAGAGCTAATCTGTAATGGATTGGCTCTTTTTTTAAATCTTACACTATAACACAATACACAAGGCGGATTGTAGTTCAATGTGCGACCAATTATATAAAAACAAAAAACGTTAATTTCTATATGTTCTAAATAGAAATTAACGTCTTTGCTAAAGTTGAGCGCTGTGTATGTGTACTTGCTATCATATGAAATTCACAGCGTATCGATATATGACATTAATAAAGTCGCTAACTCGACTGCTATAATTTTGATTAAGATATTAAATTTATTTGCTTTAAATTTGTTATGCGCCTTTTTGTTTGAAGTGTTCGGTATTTATCTTTTTTCTATAGCGCATACAAAAGGTGGATTATTTTGTTGATTAATAAATTGATATTGTAATACATGGGCTTGTTCTTGGTCGATTTGTGTTAAATAGTCAAATAATGCATCCTTTTCGATTTTCCCTTCAGGATGTCCATGATAAATCACTAATATAATGATACCTTCTTTGGATAATATTTGAAAAATATCCTCAATAGCTGCAATCGTCGTTTGTGGTTTGGTAACAACTGATTTATCTCCTTTAGGTAGGTAGCCTAAATTGAAGATTGCTGCATCGATATGACCATAATCAGTAGGTGGTATATATGTTTGCACATGCTCATGGCCGTCTTGAATCAATGTTACATTATCAAGATGTTTCGTACGTTCAAAGGTATTCTGAATTGCTGTTTTTTGTATATCAAATCCATAAACTTTACCATCAGGTACTTGCTCAGCTAAAAATAATGTATCATGACCATTGCCACATGTAGCATCAATCACAATGCTTTCTGAATTAACATGACTGGTAATTAATGATTTGGCAAATGGTAAAATGCGTTCTACCTTCATGATTTTACAGTACTTTCAAAGTATTTACCTTGATAAGAATTTCTTCTTGCTAATTCATTATCAATTTCATTTAGTACTTCCCATTTATTGACACTCCACATAGGACCTACCATTAAATCTATCGGTCCATCTCCTGTAATTCTATGAACAATCATTTCTTGTGGGATGATTTCTAATTGGTCACATACCAAGTTTGTATATTCTTCTTGAGACATGAATTCTAACATACCCTTATCGTATTGTTTGACCATTGGTGTACCTTTTAATAAATGTAATAAGTGTATTTTAATACCTTGAACGTCCATTTTTGCAACTTCTCGAGCTGTTTCCATCATCATATTGTAATCTTCACCTGGTAAACCATTAATGATGTGTGTACAAATGTTAATATTATGCTTTCTCAATTTTGCAACACCATCATGATATGTTTGCATATCATGAGCTCTGTTTATTAAATCAGATGTTTCTTGGTGTACGGTTTGTAATCCGAGTTCCACCCATAAATAAGTACGTTCGTTTAATTCTGCTAAATATTCAACCACGTCATCTGGTAAACAATCTGGACGTGTTGCTATAGATAAACCAACGACACCAGGTTCCTTTAATACTGCTTCGTATTTTTCGCGTAATACTTCAACAGGGGCATGTGTGTTTGTAAAAGCTTGGAAATAAGCTATATATTGACCTTCGTGCCATTTCTCATGCATGCGATCTTTAATTTGTTGGAATTGTACTTCTACTGGATCTGCGCGATTCCCAGCAAAGTCACCACTACCTGCAGCTGAACAAAATGTGCAGCCACCATGTGCAACAGTGCCATCTCTATTAGGACAGTCGAATCCGCCATCGATTGCTACCTTAAATATTTTTTGTCCAAATTTATTTTTTAAGTGGTAATTCCATGTATGATATCTTTTGTTTTCAAATGCGTAAGGGAAAAATTGACCCATGAGACATTTTCCTTTCTAAATTCATTCTAGTTAAAGATTTTAACATATTTTAATGCTATAGTGTTTAGAGTGAAATGAGAAAATTTGAAAGAAAGGAGCCTTTTAAATGAAAATGCCTAAATCTGTTTGGTGGTTGGTAATTGGTATGGCATTGAATATAACTGGCTCAAGTTTCTTGTGGCCGTTAAATACAATATATATGAATGATGTTTTGCACAAAAGTTTAACAATGGCAGGATTAGTGTTAATGATTAATTCTATAGGTATGGTTGTGGGTAATTTACTAGGTGGTACATTATTTGATAAATTAGGTGGCTACCGCACGATTATATTAGGAACTATCATTTGCTTGATGAGTACGACGCTATTGAATTGTTTCCATGGTTGGCCTTGGTATGCAGTTTGGTTAGTTGCTTTAGGTTTTGGCGGTGGAATGATTGTGCCAGCAATTTATGCTATGGCTGGTGCTGTATGGCCCAATGGTGGTAGACAGACATTTAATGCAATTTATTTAGCTCAAAATTTAGGTGTTGCGATTGGTGCTGCATCAGGTGGATTTGTTGCTGAGTTGAGCTTCAACTATATATTTATTGCGAATTTACTGATGTATGTGTTATTTGCAATTGTAGCAATAACACAATTCAATATTAAAATAGATGTCAAAGTTAAATCACCAGAAGCATTAAAGTTATTTTCTAAGTCTTATAGATTGTACTTTAAAGCGTTGATTGCATTATGTGTCTTATTCGCTATTTGTTGGATTGCTTATATTCAATGGGAGAGTACAATTGCTTCCTTCACACAATCTTTAAATATTACGATGGGTCAATATAGTTTGTTGTGGACAGTAAATGGTATTTTGATATTAGTGGCACAACCTCTGATTTATCCATTTATTCGGCTGATGAAAGGTAATTTAAAGAGACAAATGTTTGTAGGTGTCTGTATTTTTATAGTTTCATTTTTTGTAACAAGCTTTGCAGAACAATTTTCAGTATTTATGATAGGAATGATAATTTTAACATTTGGAGAAATGTTTGTGTGGCCTGCAGTTCCAACGATTGCAAACAAATTGGCTCCAGAGGGTAAACAAGGTTCGTTTCAAGGTTATGTAAATTCAGCATCGACAATAGGAAAAGCGATTGGACCATTGTTAGGTGGCATGATTGTTGATATTTATGATATTCAAAAAATGTTTCTAATTATGATGTGCTTATTATTCATCGCTATAATTTGTATATTTATCTTAAGTCACTATTTGAATAAGATAAATGCTTCATAACTTAAAAGTTTAGTAATTACAATTAACAATGAATCAAGCGAATAAAGCTTTAAATACATTTTACTACTTGAAATAAAGTGTTATTTAAAATATTATTAGTAATGTATAGGAGTAGTAACTTAAATACTTATCATCAGAGAGCTAGGGGATGGTGAAACCTAGTGTTAAGTGTTAAGTGAACTTACCAGAACGTAAAGTGAATTGATAACATCTCAAACTATTAATTGAAACGAGTGCACAAGATTTGTGAAGCAGGGTGGTACCGCGGCTGATTTAATTTGTCGTCCCTTTGAATTAAATAATAGTTAGGGATGTTTTTTTATTGAATAGGAGGAAAAGTAGTGAATTACAATCATAATAAAATCGAAAAAAAATGGCAGGATTTTTGGGAAGAACATAAAACATTTAAAGCAAGTGATAATCTTGGACAAAAGAAATTCTATGCATTAGATATGTTCCCGTATCCATCAGGTGCAGGTTTGCATGTTGGACACCCAGAAGGATATACTGCTACAGATATTGTTTCTCGTTATAAACGAATGCAAGGATACAATGTTTTACATCCGATGGGGTGGGATGCATTTGGCTTGCCTGCAGAACAATATGCATTGGATACAGGTAATGATCCTAGAGAATTTACTAAGCAAAATATAGCAACTTTCAAGCGTCAAATTAAAGAGCTTGGTTTTAGTTATGATTGGGACAGAGAAGTAAACACAACGGATCCTCAATATTATAAATGGACGCAATGGATTTTTATTCAATTATATAATAAAGGGCTAGCATACGTAGATGAAGTAGCGGTTAACTGGTGTCCTGCATTGGGAACTGTATTATCGAATGAAGAGGTAATTGATGGGGTATCTGAACGAGGAGGACACCCAGTTTATAGAAGACCAATGAAACAATGGGTCTTAAAAATAACTGAATATGCTGATCGCCTACTTGAAGATTTAGATGATTTAGATTGGCCAGAATCATTAAAAGATATGCAAAGAAATTGGATTGGAAGATCTGAAGGTGCAAGTATTAACTTTGATGTTGAAAATAGTAATGCCCAAATCGAAGTATTTACCACACGTCCAGATACAACTTATGGTACAACATTCTTAGTGCTTAGTCCTGAACATAAGTTGGTTGACGAAATTACTACCGATGATAAAAAGGAAGCTATTAAGCAATACCAAGAAGAAGCGGCGAAAAAATCTGATTTAGAACGCACTGGTTTATCAAAAGAAAAATCAGGCGTCTTTACAGGGGCATATGCAATTAATCCTTTATCAGGTGAGAAGGCTCAAATTTGGATTGCAGATTATGTACTTTCAACTTATGGGACAGGTGCGGTTATGGCTGTACCAAGTGGTGACCAACGTGACTATGAATTTGCTAAAGCATTTGATTTACCGATTGTTGAAGTCATCGAAGGTGGCGACTTAACTAAAGAAGCTTATACTGGTGATGGACCACATATTAATTCAGGTGAGTTAAATGGTCTTTATAACGAAGCTGCCATTAAAAAAGCGATCGAGTTATTAGAAGAAAAAGGTGTAGGAACTAAAAAAGTCAATTACAAACTAAGAGATTGGTTGTTCAGTAGACAAAGATACTGGGGTGAACCAATTCCAGTTATTCATTGGGAAGATGGTTCAATGACTACTGTTCCTGAAGAAGAATTACCATTATTGTTACCAGAAACAGATGAAATCAAACCATCAGGAACAGGTGAGTCGCCATTAGCGAATATTGATGAGTTTGTAAACGTTGTTGATGAAGAGACAGGAATGAAGGGACGTCGCGAGACAAATACAATGCCACAATGGGCTGGTAGCTGTTGGTATTATTTGAGATATATTGATCCAGATAATGAAAAAATGCTTGCAGATCCTGAAAAGCTTAAGCACTGGCTTCCTGTTGATTTATATATTGGTGGAGTAGAACATGCAGTATTGCACTTATTATATGCAAGATTTTGGCATAAAGTATTGTTTGATTTAGGCGTTGTTCCAACAAAAGAGCCATTCCAAAAATTATTCAACCAAGGTATGATCTTAGGTGAAGGTAACGAAAAAATGAGTAAGTCAAAAGGTAATGTAATTAATCCTGATGATATTGTACAATCACATGGTGCAGATACATTACGCCTATATGAAATGTTTATGGGACCACTAGATGCTGCAATTGCTTGGAGTGAAAATGGACTCGACGGTTCACGTAGATTCTTAGATCGTATTTGGAGACTCTTGGTAACAGAAGATGATACGCTAACTGACAAAGTAGTAGCTCAAAATAATAAATCATTAGACAAAACTTATCACCAAACTGTGAAAAAGGTAACCGAAGACTTTGATACATTGAACTTCAACACCGCAATAAGTCAGTTAATGGTATTTATTAATGATTGTTACAAAGCTAATGAAATCTATAAACCTTATATTGAAGGTTTCATAAAAATGTTAGCTCCAATTGCACCACATATTTCTGAAGAGCTGTGGGCGAAACTTGGACATGAGGAAACAATCACTTATCAACCATGGCCATCATTTGATGAAGCGATGTTAGTTGATGATGAAGTAGAGATTGTGATTCAAGTTAATGGTAAGGTGAGAGCTAAGCTTAAAATTGCCAAAGATGCTACAAAAGAAGAAATGGAACAACTTGCGTTAGAGAATGACGTAGTTAAATCAGAAATTGAAGGTAAAGACATCAAGAAAGTGATAGCAGTACCACAAAAGTTAGTGAATATAGTAGCGAAATAATTTAAGGAGGGTTCAACATGGAAACAATTACAGTTGATGAATTAAAGGAAAAGGTACTCAGTTCAGAACCAGTAAAAATAATTGATGTTAGAACTGATGAAGAAACAGCAATGGGTATTATTCCTGGTGCTGAAACAATTCCTATGAATGATATTCCTGACAATGTAAATCATTTTAACAGTGATGAAACATATTATATTATTTGTAAAGTTGGAGGTCGTAGTGCACAAGTTGTACATTATCTTGAACAACAGGGTGTCAATGCCGTTAACGTTGAAGGCGGCATGGATGCTTGGGGAGACGAAGGCCTTGAAAATAATAGTATTTAAATAAATATATTAAAAAAGCACGTACAGGAGTGAGTATTTTTAAAACTCCAAGTACGTGCTTTTTCTTTGATTTAGAAACTTAAATGGGTTATAGGTTTATGATTAGTAGCGTTTTTTTAAAGGTTACTACTATTTATATGATGTTAATCTATTGTTGTGGAAAATGAACCTGCATTTAAACCAGCTACATGTCCGGTAACTAATGCACTTGTAATATTGTAACCACCGGTATAACCATGTATATCAAGTACTTCTCCACATAAAAATAATCCCGGGACTAACTTAGACATCATCGTTTTAGGTTGTATTTCTTTTAAACTCACACCGCCGCCAGTTACAAATGCTTTATCAATGGGTAATGTTCCATTAACTTTAAAGGTAAAGCCTTTAAATAATGCTACAAGCGTATTTATTTGCGTATTAGATATATGATGTGCGGTTAAGTCTTCGTCAATTTCTGCGCAGTCAATCATAAATTGCAAATATCTTTCTTCTATTAACCCATGTAAACTATTTTTTACATATTTATCTGGTGCCGCATTCAATAATCCTCTAATTTCTTGTTCTAAAGCATCAGTTGTTAGTTGTGGGAAGGCATCGATTTGCATTTCAATCTCTTGTTTCTTTTGATTTTTTTGTTCTTTATAGACAAATTGGCTACATCTTAATGCAGCAGGGCCACTTATACCAAAGTGGGTGAAAATCATATCCATTTGATGTGTAATTCTCTTTTTGCCATTCTTTTTAAGAACTGACACGCCAACATCTTTCAAACTTAATCCTTTTAATCTTTTATCTTTAATAAATGGCTCGGCAGAGGTGATTGGGACTTCAGTAGGGAATAGTTCGGTAATCGTATGTCCTAATGAAGTCGCAAATTTGTATCCGTCACCAGTTGAACCAGTTTGTGGGACGCTTGTACCGCCTGTAGCAATTATTAATGATTTACTTTGATATTCCTTTTGATTATTCAAAGTCACTTTAAATGATTCTGTTGAAGTATATTCCACTTTTTCAACTGTGGATTCCTCTTTCACCTCAACTTTGTTTTGGTGTAATGTCGTAACAAGTGTATCTACAACGTCTTGTGCTTTATTAGACACAGGAAACATCCTGCCGTGATCTTCTTCCTTAAGTTTGACACCGCGTGATTCGAAAAAAGCTATAATTGATTCATTATCAAAAATTGAAAAGGGACTATATAGAAACTTTCCGTTTCCAGGAATATTCTTGATAATTTCATCATAAGGTAAGCGGTTAGTCACATTACAACGTCCTCCGCCAGATATTTTTAATTTTCTACCTAAACCTTTTTTCTTTTCAAGCAGTAAAACACGTTCTCCATCAGCACTTGCAGCAGCTGCAGCCATTAGACCACTAGGTCCGCCACCTATAATGATTGTTTGATACATTTTATTGCCTCCCTTTACTATATAGTGTTATTTTATATGAAGAAATATTATTTTACGATTAACACTTTAAACACATGTTTCCCACACGTTATATAACAACATTATATTTTAAAGGATAGATATTAAAAGGGCAAAGCTTTATTATCTAAATGGTTTAATAGGTTTTACATTATTTTAAAGATGATTAAATACATATAAGTTATTTGTTTTATGTTTAACTTTCAGATTCATTATGCTTTCATTATATTTACTTTTGAAAAATAATTGTTAAAACGTTATGATAAAGTTTACGAGTGTAAAAATTAAATTGAGATAGGAAGATCTGAATGAGTGAAAGTAAAGAATTAGTGCGGGGGACCTTCTTGATTACATTAAGTATTTTAATAACAAAAATACTAGGTGTAGTTTATATTATCCCGTTTTACGCAATTATAGGTGGCGAAGAAAAATTAGCGCCTTTTAACTATGCGTATACCCCATATAATATTGCAATTGCAGTTGCAACTGCGGGCGTACCATTAGCGGCTTCGAAGTATGTCGCAAAATATAATGCGCTAGGTGCATATAAAGTCAGTCAGAAATTATACAAATCTAGTTTTATTGTAATGTCTATAACCGGTGTAATTGGTTTCTTATTACTTTATCTATTAGCACCAAGCATAGCGACGATTACATTAGCAAATGAATCAGGTGGCAAAGGTGCATGGACAGTTGCTGATATTACTTGGATTATTAGAATTATAAGTATGGTTGTAATCTTTATCCCGTTACTAGCTACGTGGCGAGGCGTCTTCCAAGGTTATAAATCTATGGGGCCAACAGCTGTATCGGAAGTGCTTGAACAAGTAGCTCGAATATTATTTATTTTAATAGGAAGTTATTTAGTATTAAATGTATTTAATGGATCAATTCTATCTGCGAATGCTGTTGCGACGTTTGCGGCGGCAGTAGGTGCAATAGCTGGTATCTTTACGCTTTGGTATTATTGGAGAAAAAGAAAACCACACATTTCAAAAATGGTAGCTAGCGATACAACAGGTATAAATGTTTCTTATGGTCGTATGTATAAAGAGATTATCTCTTATAGTATTCCGTTTGTAATTGTAAGTTTGAACTTTCCACTATTTAACTTAGTGGACCAATTTACGCATAATGCGGCATTGGGAGTAGCGGGGGTTCCAAACCAACTACACGACTATTTCTTCACAATATTAAACATGACAACGAATAAAATTGTAATGATACCAACATCATTAGCTTCTGGCTTTGCAGTAAGTTTAATTCCATTTATTACGAAGACTTATGCTGCAGGAGAAATAAATGAAATGCACCGTCAAATTAGAACATCGTTAGGTGTATTAATGTATATTACTGTTCCGGCTGCACTTGGAATCATGGCTTTGGCAGCTCCTTTATATACAGTGTTTTATAAATATAATGTTGATGGTAGTCACATGCTATTCTATTATGCACCGGTTGCAATATTGATTTCTTTATTAGGTGTGACTGCATCAATGTTACAAGGTATAGATAAACAGAAATTAACTGTATTCATTATCTTAGCGGCAGTTGTTATCAAAGTTATTTTGAATACACCGCTAATTGTAGCTTTCCATTCAGCAGGTGCAATACTTAGTACAGCAATTGCATTATTATTTGCTGTATCATGTAATTTTGTTATTTTGAAAAAATATGCGAAATTCAACTTTAGTGAAACATGGCTACATTTTTCTAAAATATTCTTATATGGCCTAATTATGATGGTTGCTGTAGAAATTACATCATATATCTTACAGCTCTTTATTTCACAAGAACATAAAATCGGTGCATTAATTATTGTTATCATAAGTGTAGTTGTAGGTATGTTGATTTATGCTAGCTTCACTATGAAGAATAGATTGGCAGATGAATTCTTAGGTGATATTCCAAATAAAATTAGAAGGAAACTAGGCATTGCATCATGAGAATAGATAAATTTTTAAGTCATATGGGTGTTGGCACTAGAACAGAAGTAAAGCAATTATTAAAAAAAGGTGCTATTTCAGTTAATAATCAAGTTGAAAAATCACCGAAGACACAAATTCAGCCTAGTGAAGACCAAGTTAAGCTAAATGGTGAGCGTATTCAATATGTAGATAAAGTCTATTTATTACTTAATAAACCTAAAGGTTATATTTCAGCGACCGTAGATGATCACCATAAAACAGTGATAGACTTAATAGATGATTATAAGTATCTTGACTTGTTTCCTGTAGGTAGATTGGATAAAGACACAGAAGGGTTATTGTTGATTACCAATGACGGTGATTTCAATCATCAATTGATGAGCCCGACCAAACATGTTTCTAAAACATATGAAGTGATTTCTCAAAAAACAATTACAAAAAATGATATAAAATTGTTTAAAACGGGTATTGAATTGAATGAAGGATTGACAAAGCCTGCTGAATTAAAGGTAGGCGAACAAGAGAAACAGTCTTTCGTAACAATTTATGAAGGTAAGTACCATCAAGTCAAACGCATGTTTCATGCAATTGACAATGAAGTGATTGAATTAAAGCGGATTAAAATCGGTGACTTAGCACTTGATGATGATTTAATTCAAGGGACTTATCGTCATTTAACTGAGCAAGATTTTAAACAATTAGGATTAAAATAAAAGAGGTGTTTTTCATGTCAAAATTACTACGTGCATTAATCGGAGTTGGAGGCGCTGCAGCCGCAGTGGTACTATCTAAAAAGGAAAACAGAGATAAATTAAAAAATGAATATAGTAAATATAAATCCAACCCAGAATCTTACAAGCAAAATGCTAAAGATATCGCTACACAAATCAGCTCAAAAGCAGGAGAAACTTTTAATGAAGTGAAGCAAGATCCGAAAGGCTATGCTCAAAAGGTTAAACAAGATCCAAAAGGATTTGTTAATAGTCAAAAGGAACACTTCAAAGGTACAGCAGATAGCAATAAAGAAATTGAAGAAGCACGCTTTGCTGACGAAGGTGCAGCGGATCCTTCAAATAACTTACGTGTAGTTACTGAAGAAGAATTAAAAAATAATGGCAATAAAAAATCATAAGTAATAGTGTATACGAAAGTAGAGTAAAGAAGCTTTAAAATAGTATTTGGTACTCTATCATATGTATTAATAAATGAGTGGTACGGTGTTTTGACTTTAAAACACCGTACCACTCATTTTTTGATTATATTTTTGGATTACAGTGACGAGGATTATAAGTAAAATACCAAGGTTTACTAAAGAAATAGTCAGTACGCGTGTGTCTGTTTAAGCAGTTATTGTTTTTATATATGATAAGAATATGGAGCACTGTTATTGCTCGTTTACTGTGGAATGAGTTGAGCAACATGCTCAATATCCATAATGTGACCAAGCGCCACATAAACCAATAATCTGATGCTAACGGTTATGCTTGAAACAATAAAGCTCATGTTGTTTAGTGTTTTGTTGTGTTAAATCCAACTGAAGTGGATGATTCTTTAATAAGTATATATTACAGTTTGTATATAGTGCGGATGGTTAATAACCCTTTGGTTGATTATTTATATGTTTACTATTTCTAATATAGATCATTTGTTAGTTTTTGATACAGAATGAATAAAGCATAATATTTCAGTAGTTTTACTGTTTTAGGTGAAATATAACAGATAAAATTTTGAAATAATATTGTCATCTCACTGTAGTTTATCCGTTACTTCATGTAAAATATAAAATATATTAGTTTGAAGAAGGAAGTTGATCACGAATGTGGAGAGAAAAAGTACAAGAATACGAAAATCAAATCATCGAAGATTTAAAGGGATTATTAGCTATTGAAAGTGTAAGAGATGACAGTAAAGCCTCTACAGAGAACCCTGTAGGACCAGGACCACGTCAGGCACTTGATTATATGTATAAAATTGCAGAACGAGATGGTTTTGGTACACATGATGTAGATCATATTGCAGGAAGAATTGAAGTTGGGTCAGGCGAAGATGTATTTGGTATTTTATGTCATGTTGATGTTGTACCAGCTGGTGAAGGTTGGGATACAAATCCATTTGACCCGGTAGTGACAGAAGATAAAGTGATTGCTAGAGGAACGTTAGATGACAAAGGCCCTACAATTGCTGCTTACTATGCTGTAAAAATACTTAATGACATGAAAGTCAATTGGAAAAAAAGAATACATATCATAATAGGGACAGATGAAGAATCTGATTGGAAATGTACTGATCGTTACTTCAAAACTGAAGAAATGCCAGCGTTAGGTTTCGCTCCAGATGCGGAATTCCCAGCAATCCATGGTGAAAAAGGGATAAGTACATTCGATGTGATACAAAATGAACAAGCAGAGGAACAAGACGAACCAGAATACGAATTACGTACATTTACATCAGGTCAAAGATACAACATGGTTCCTGATGAAGCAGAAGCACATATTAATGTGAAAGAAAATATGACAGATGTGATTCAAAACTTTGAACAATTCCTTGTAGATAATCAATTAGAAGGCGAGAGTTCGGTTGATAGCGGTGTTTTAGTACTGAATGTACAGGGTAAAGCAGTACACGGTATGGATCCATCTATAGGTATTAATGCAGGTTTATATTTATTAAACTTCTTATCTCAACTCGATTTAGATAAATCAGCTGCTAATTTTGTAGATTTTAGTGAAAAGTATTTATTCAACTCACATTTTGGTGAAAAAATGGGAATGAAATATCATACTGAAATCATGGGAGATGTTACTACTAATATTGGGGTAATAGAATATAATAATACTAAAGGTGGGAAATTTGGTATTAATTTAAGATATCCTGAAGGGTTCGAATTTGATGAAGCGATGTCTAGGTTTACAAAAGAAATAGCGGAATTAGGCTTTTCTATCGAATTAGGTAAAAACCAAACACCTCATTATGTAGAAAAAGACGATCCATTCGTTCAAACATTAGTACAAGCATATAGAAACCAAACAGGTGATGAGTCTGAACCATATACTATTGGTGGTGGCACATACGCACGTAACCTTGATAAAGGTGTAGCATTTGGTGCGATGTTTGATGACTCTGAAGATTTAATGCATCAGAAAAACGAATATATTACAAAAAAACAATTATTTAATGCGACAAGTATTTATTTAGAATCATTGTATGCATTATGTGTGGAGGAATAACTATGACAAAAGTATTAATCAATGAAAAGCTTGTAGATGAACAAGAGGCAAATGTTCCGTATAACGACAGAGGTTATGTTTTTGGCGATGGTATTTATGAATATGTAAGAATTTATGATAATCATATTTTCACAGCACGCCCACACTTTGAAAGATTATTAAGAAGTGCAAAAGAAATAGGCTTAGACTTAAAATATTCAGTAGAAGGATTAATTGAACTTGTTCAAGAATTAATCAATGCGAATGGCATCGTAAATGGTGGCGTTTATATTCAGGTTACTCGTGGTGCTGCGCCTCGTGACCATGCCTTCCCAACACCTTCAGTAGAAGCTAATGTAATGGCATTTACAAAGAATTATGGCCGTCCTTATAAAGAATTAGAGGAAGGTATCAATGCAGTGACTACCGAAGATATTCGTTGGTTAAGATGTGACATTAAGAGTTTAAACTTATTAGGAAATGTCTTAGCTAAAGAATTGGCAGTGAAGTACAATGCTAAAGAGGCAATTCAACATAGAGGAGACATTGTAACTGAAGGTTCTTCAAGTAATGTTTATGCGATAAAGGATGGAGAAATATACACACATCCAGTGAATAACTACATCTTAAATGGAATCACGCGTAAAGTGATAAAGCATATTGCAGAAGAACAAAATATTCCATTTAACGAAGAAACGTTTACATTAGACTTCTTAAAAAATGCTGATGAGGTCATTGTTTCTAGTACTTCAATCGAAGTAATGCCAGTAGTGAAACTAAATGGTGAATCTGTAGGTGATGGAAAAGTTGGTGCAATTACTAAAAAATTACAAGAAGGTTTCACACGCTATATAGATACAGTTAGTGGAGAATTTCAAGAAAATGGACAAAAAATATAACATAATTTAATGCCAAATTATGTTATAATGCTAACTGAGCCGAATTAAAATTCTAGACGATTTATAGAAGTAAAAAGTCACTTTTTGTTTCTCATTTTTGGTTGAAATACATAGCCAAACAATATAAAATCTTTTATGAGACTTGAAATTTGAAAGTAGAAAATTTCATGAAAAAGATGGAGAAATTTAAAATTAAGTACTCTGTACCATGTTAATTTATGGTATGCTATACGGGTTGCTATAAATTAACATGATCAGTATGTACGAATTATAAAGTAAAAAGGAACTTGAACCAAAAGGGACAAGTGTGTCGATTCTTACGAAAACACATTAAAATTGGTTGAAGTTTATAATTTTGTGAATGAAATTATTATATGTGGCTCTTGAAATTTGTTTTTCTAGAGCCATTTTCTAATTGAAAGTGAGGTGAACGTGTTGGAGCAGTTTTATCAATTAGGATGGACGCTTGATTCAGCAGGTGGTGCATCTGGGGAAGCTTATATGGCCGAACAAGATGGACAGAAGTTGTTTTTGAAAAGAAATTCAAATCCTTTTATAGCGGCATTATCTGCTGAAGGTATCGTACCAAAACTAGTGTGGACAAAACGTATCGAAACAGGTGAAGTTGTAACCGCACAACATTGGAAAAACGGTAGAGAACTTACTTTCGATGAAATGCATGAGGAACGTGTAGCACAATTAATGAAAAAAATACACAATTCTAAAACATTACTAAATATGTTAAAACGTATGGAAATGGAGCCCATTACACCAGATATTATGTTGAATAAAATTAATGCCTCCTTATCTCGAGAAGTGCTAACACACCATGTTGTTAGAAAAGCGTTAACTTATTTAGAAGATCATTTACCTAGTTTAGATCCACGTTTCTTTACTGTTGTTCATGGTGATGTAAACCATAATAATTGGTTGTTATCAGATCATGATGAACTTTATCTAGTTGATTGGGAAGATGCGATGATAGCTGATCCTGCAATTGATTTAGGTATGCTGCTTTACAATTACGTTCCAGAAAGTAAATGGCCTCAATGGTTAGATGTTTATGGAGTGAAAGATTCATTAGATCTACAAAAACGTATGAAGTGGTATACAGCTATTCAAGCCATTGGAATGATACAGTGGTATGAAGAGCAAAAGCGTTATAAAGATATGAATATGTGGTTGAAATTCTTGAACGAAATGATGAATAACAATGCATTTATTTAAGGAGTTATCAATATGAGAATGCGTCATAAACCATGGGCAGAAGATTATCTTAAATCACATTCAGATATCGTTGATATAGACGGTAGTCGTGCTGGGCATATCCGAGAATGGTTTAATAATGACCAGCCAATCTACATTGAGGTAGGTTCTGGCATGGGACAATTTATTACAACACTCGCAGCTCAAAATCCAGAAATAAATTTTGTTTCGATGGAACGTGAGAAAAATGTGATGGTAAAAGTTTTGGATAAAGTACTAGAACAAAATTTATCAAATATAAAGTTAATTTGTAATGATGCCGTTGAATTAAATGAGTATTTTGTTGATGGTGAAGTTGATAGACTTTATCTAAATTTCTCTGATCCATGGCCAAAGAATCGACATGCCAAGCGAAGATTGACATACCATACCTATTTAGCATTATATAAACAAATCTTAAAGAAAGATGGCGAACTTCACTTTAAGACAGACAATAGAGGTTTATTTGCTTATAGTTTAGAAAGTATGTCGCAATTTGGTATGTATTTTACAAAGATTAATCTAAATCTCCATGAAGAAGATGTAGAAGGTAATATAGAAACTGAATATGAGCGAAAGTTTTCTGAAAAAGGATCGAGAATTTATCGTATGGAAGCTAAGTTTCACTCATAATATGTAAATTGGTAGGGCGCATATGCTCTATCAATTTTTTTATGTCAAAATTTAGGGTATACGATTAGAAACAATCATGATTGTATTAAACGAGGGTATTGTATTAGTATAAGGAGTGTTCAAGTTAATACATATCGATGGTTAGGAGGAAGTCTTTATGAGAATTGGCAAATTTAACGTACGTTATGTGAATGGAGGCATTACCAATATTGACGGTGGTGCAATGTTTGGGGTCGTGCCGAAAGCGTTGTGGACAAAAAAATACGAGGTGAATGAGAAGAATCAAATTCCTTTACCTACACACCCTATTTTAATTCAAACTGAGGATAAAAACATCTTAATCGATACAGGTATCGGTGTAGGGAAGCTAACTGAAAAAGAACGTAGGAACTTTGGTGCTGAATATGAAAGTGATATAGATAGCGACTTAAAAGCACTGCATTTAACTAGAGCTGACATAGATATTCTTATCTTAACTCATTTACACTTTGATCATGCCTCAGGGTTAACTGATAGTGAAGGGAATGCTAGCTTTCCAAATGCTATCCATGTCTTTCAACAAGATGAGTGGCATGAGTTCCAAAGTCCTAATATAAGAAGTAAATCAACATATTGGCCAAAAAACAATGGTACATTTC
Source organism: Staphylococcus sp. 231237_7MaSpsaltlick (assembly GCF_043107035.1). Taxonomy (NCBI): domain Bacteria; kingdom Bacillati; phylum Bacillota; class Bacilli; order Caryophanales; family Staphylococcaceae; genus Staphylococcus; species Staphylococcus sp. 231237_7MaSpsaltlick. Next base: position 11,007 of record NZ_JBICNX010000034.1, on the reverse strand, counting down.
AGAGAAATTTAATTCTTTTTGAAAAAGAATATGAAGTGTATCCAGGTATTACAGTTAGCCATACTGGTGGACATAGTTATGGCCATTCTATCATTACGATTGAAAGTGAAGGGGAAAAAGCGGTACATATGGGCGATATTTTTCCAACAACAGCCCATAAAAATCCATTATGGGTTACCGCTTATGATGATTATCCAATGGATTCAATCAGAGCGAAAGAGCGATTGATACCAAAATTTATCTATGAAGGGTATTGGTTCTTGTTCTATCATGATAATAATTATTTCGCAGTAAAATATGATAAAGATAGACCAAATGAGATACAAAGTTATCTGTCACGAAATTAAAAAATAGCTAAAGTAAGAGCGTTAAATCTTGATATAAAACACCATGTTCACATGTTGATGATCAACAGTTTCCCATTTTACAAAGTGTTTATACAATTGATTTAATATACCCACTAAACAAGTGTGGATATGCTCTTGCTTTAGCCTTTATTTTGTACATTCAATAATATCAATAATTTCTCCAGTCGAAGCATCTGCAAAGAAATCATAGTAAGTGATGTTGCCATTATGTTGTGTAGTAATACCACCTTGGTATACAACCAATGCTTTATCGCCATGATTATAATGAATGGTTTCATTTAATATGTATGAACCTACGACATTCATAAAATATGTTCTTACTTCCTTAATGACCTTTTCAGGATTAAGGTGTTGTTGATTTTTGCGACTATTAAATGCAAAACTTACTCCGACAATGGATGCAAGTAAAATAAATATTATGATGAATAAGTTTTTTTTATTCAACATGACAGAATCTACCCCCATTAAAGTCATATTAATAGTGTACCATATTGAAGATGATATAATAAATGTTAAGGAGTGAACGAAATTGAATATTGATCAACAAACAACAATAAGCAGAATTAAAACATTAACAGAATTGCATGGCGCGCCAGGATTTGAGGATAACGTGAAAGATTATCTAATTTCTGCGATGGAACCTTATGTAGACGAATTTGTCTATAACCGAATGGGAGGGTTCTATGGTGTTAAACGCTCGAAAGTAGCAAACCCTAAACGTGTAATGGTAGCCGCACATATGGATGAAATTGGATTTATGATTACAAATATTTCAAAGCAAGGTATGATTCAGTTCACAAATTTAGGTGGTGTAGCTACTGATATTTGGCAAGGTCAACGTTTGAAAATAAAAACACGCAATAATGAAGAAATAACAGGTGTAGTTGCAAATATTCCTAAACATTTTAGAACCGGAAGTGAAGGAGCACCTAAAATTGAAGATTTAATGTTAGATATAGGTTGTGAAGATGATACATCTGTGATAGCCAGAGGTGTTCAAATAGGGGACACGATTGTTCCTGATACACCACTTACACAGTTGTCAGATTATCGTTTTGCTAGCAAAGCATGGGATAATAGATATGGTTGTTTAATTGGGTTAGAATTATTAGAATTATTAAAAGATGAAACATTAGATTTTGATTTGTATGTTGGTGCAAATGTTCAAGAGGAAGTAGGTTTGCGTGGCGCACGTGCAGCTGCAGAATTAATTGATCCTGATGTGGCATTTGTAGTCGATTGTTCTCCTGCAAATGATATGAAAGGCAAGCAAAATTTGTCTGGAGAATTAGGTGGCGGCACATTGATTCGCATTAAGGACGGTACAATGTTATTGAAACCGAGCTTTAGAGACTATCTATTGCAAATCGCAAATGATCAAGAAATTAACCATCAATATTATATTTCACCTGGTGGAACAGATGGTGGTGAAATTCACAAAGCGAGAATAGGTATACCAACTGCTGTAATTGGAGTTTGTGCACGTTATATTCATAGTACAGACTCAGTGTTTGATATCAGAGATTACTTTGCCGCTAGACACTTGCTGTACGAAGCAACGAAACGACTTGATGATGACCAAATTCAAACTTTACAATATAAATAACTAGGAGAGATACGATGAAAACATTAGAAAGTGAAACACAATTTAAAGAACTTAAGCAACAACAAACAGTATTTTTATTTACTGCAGACTGGTGTCCAGACTGTAAAGTCATTGAACCAGATTTACCACAACTAGAAGACAAATATCAAGAGTATAATTTTGTATCAGTGGATAGAGATAAATATTTAGATATTTGTATTGAACATGGTATTATGGGCATTCCAAGTTTCTTAGTTTATCGAGATGGCGAGCAAATTGGTAGCTATATTGGTAAAGAAAGAAAATCAATCGAACAAATCGATAGTTTTTTAGCTTCATTAAATTAAAAATTAAGTTAAAAAACCATAAACAGAATTTGAAAAATATATACCCTTAGAACGTACTTTTTTTCTGTTCCTAAGGGTATATTTATTGTAAACTGTAATAAGGCACGTAAATAGGAGTGTTAATTATGAATGTCTTTCAAATGAGAGATAAACTCAAAGAGCGATTAAAGCATTTAGATGTAAAATTTAGTTTCAATCGCGATGAAGAAACGCTACGAATTTCTAGAACTGATAATAACCAAGGTGTTACAGTCAAACTTTCTACAATAGTAGCAAAGTATAAACAACAACAGGAAAATGTAGTAGATGAAATTGTCTACTATGTCGAAGAAGCAATTGAACAAATGAAAGAAAAGCAAGTAACTGATATAGAAAATATTCAAATTATGCCAGTACTTAGATCTCCAAGCTTTGATAAAAAAGATAAAAATGGTAATGCATTTGTGATTGAACCGCATACTGCAGAAACTAATATTTATTATGCTGTAGATTTAGGGAAATCTTATCGGTTAATTGATGAAAAGATGTTACAACAATTAAATCTTTCAAAGCAACAATTAAAAGAAATGGCTTTATTTAATATACGTAAACTTGAAAATAAATATAAAACAGATGAAGTGAAAGGTAATATTTTTTATTTCGTAAATTCCAATGATGGATATGATGCGAGTAGAATTTTAAATACAAGTTTTCTAAATGATTTACAAAGTCAATGTGAAGGTGAAATGTTAGTAGCAGCACCACATCAAGATGTCTTGATTATTGCAGATATTCGTAATAAGACAGGATACGATGTAATGGCACATTTAACGATGGAGTTCTTCACTAAAGGATTAGTTCCTATCACTTCATTATCCTTTGGTTATGATCAAGGACATTTTGAACCTATATTTATCTTAGGTAAAAATAACAAACAAAAACGAGATCCTAATGTCATCCAAAGATTAGAAGCAACTAGAAAGCAATATGAAAATAAAGATAAGAAATAATTAAGGAGTTAAAAATCATGAATTTATTTTACAATAATGAAGCAGTCGGCGATGTCGCATTTTTACAAATTGAAGTTACTGAAGGGCCATTCGATTACGTAACAAAAGGTGATGTTGTAGAAATTAGAAATAACGATCAAGTTGTTGGATACAACATTTTTAATATTTCAAAAAAATCTCAAATAAGTGGAAACGGTCATATCAAGTTGACTGAAGCATTGGTTGCTGAGTTACAAACTGCAATTACAGATGCTGGCTTTGACTATAAATTAAATGCAGATTTTTCTCCTAAGTTTGTTGTAGGTTATGTAGAAACGAAAGAAAAACATCCAGACGCTGATAAATTAAGTGTACTAAAAGTGGATGTTGCTACAGAGCAATTACAAATTGTTTGTGGTGCACCGAATGTTGAAGCGGGACAGAAAGTTGTAGTTGCCAAAGTAGGTGCAGTTATGCCTAGCGGTATGGTAATTAAAGATGCAGAATTAAGAGGTGTAGCTTCAAGTGGTATGATTTGTTCAATGAAAGAATTAAATTTACCAAACGCACCTCAAGAAAAAGGGATTATGGTATTGTCTGATGACTACACAGTTGGTCAAGCATTTTTTGAAGAATAAGGAGGTAATGTATGAATGAGCTGGTTCGACAAGTTATTTGGAGAAGATAATGGTTCTAATGATGATTATCTCAATAAAAGAAGCCAACGACGTCAAAAAGCTAAGCAACAAGAAAAGCGTGAATCATTACTTCCACAAAACAATGACGTTTATGAAAGACCAAAGGGAAAATTTCGCTTTCCAGTAGACGGATTAGAGAGTGAACAAGCACACAAGGAACAAGTTGATTCCGAAGATAAACTTCGTGAGACACAACAGAAGGACAGAACTCGAGGCGAAGATCAAGGCGAGCGTGTCAGTGTCAATCATCCACATCGAAGACGAAGAACTATGCACGAAAGTGCAAAAGCGCATACTACAAATGATGAAGTTAATTCTAACGTAGCGCACCAACATAGTAGTTACGAAGAAGCATCAAGAGAAAAGAAACAACATCATGGTAAAAGGATGCGAATTCAAACAGATGTTTTAAGAGCGAATACACATTCAAAGGCAAATCACCAAGCGCCTAAATATCATCAAAGTGAATTTAAAGCCAGTGAAGTGCCATCTGCAATCTTTGGAACTAAAAAACCACGTCCTTTGCAAAATGGTGTGATTCCACCGACATCTAACGATACAGATGAAAGTGATAGCAAGATTGATAAGGTGAATACGGAGCAAAGTACACAGCACCGTAGTACAACATCATCCACATCAAAAGATACGCAACAAACAGTTTTTTATAATGATCAATATATAGATTCTAATGTATCTGATACTAAAAGTAATATTGAAAATAATGGTGAACATAAGTCAACTAATCAAGCGAATAAGTCACAAGAACAGTCTAAAGGACCAAAAAACAATACAATAAATATTGAAAACATTTATGCTTCTCAAATCGTTGAAGAGATACGTAAAGAACGTGAGAGAAAATTATTACAAAAACGTCAATTTAAAAAAGCATTACAACAGAAGAGACAACAAAATAATGATAATCATGAAGATAGTATTCAAAATGCAATTAATGAGATGTATGCAAAACAAGCTAAACATCATTTAGGTGAAAGTTCACTTGATGATTTGAATAGTTATGATGAATCTCAAAAAAATGGTGATTCAAGTTCAGAAGAGGCGGGTTATAGTTCAGCTGAGTCAGATATTCAAAACGCTGAAAATCACTCAAATAATGAGTCTACAAGCTTGTTTAACTATGAAGAAATTGATTTGGATAATATTAGTGATGTACATACAGCTAACCAATCATATCAACAAATCGATGAAGTTACTGAAGATGATTTGAATAATACAGAAAATCATGATTCATATTTAACAAACAAAGATGATGAAGTAACAGAATCTATACAAGCTGCTGATCTGGAAGAGGATGATAGTGAGCAAAATTCTGGTATTGAGCATGCAACTAACCAAGACATTGCTACTTCGGCTTATAATGACTTAGATCAGAGCAAGCATCAAGCATTAGAAGATGAAATAGTTGATGCGCAATATCGTGAACTTGTAAATGAAAACGATAAAAACAGTGATGATCATGATGAAATAGAGCATAATCAAGAATTAGCGGATCATGATCATGATGAACAACCTACAATAAATTCAGTTGTCGATGATACTGACTATGAACAAAATACTCAATCATATCAAACATCAGAAGCAACTTCTGTAGCTCATAGTGAATTAGATTCATCTTCTACAAGTGAAACAGCTGATGCTGATATAACTTCTACTAGTGAATTGGATTCATCTAAGCATTTATCGCAACTTGATAGTCAGAGTGTGGCAAGCCAAAATGCAGAATTATCTGAAACTACAAGTGAGTCAAACGGCCACAATAATGAAGTGAAATCGTCAGAAACAATTGACAATGTATCTGATAATCCTAGCAAGGTAGTAGATGATACTGAAAATGATTCTAAATCAAATGCAAATCATGCTAATACACAACAAGAAAATGGTGGCACACAGCAAGCAGTATCACATGTGGAACAAACGGATGACAATATCAAACAAAATAAACAAACATCAAATCAATCACAACACAATGCACCACTCAGAAAAGGTGGTAAACCATTTAATGTTGTTATGACACCATCTGATAAAAAACGCATGATGGATGCGAAAAAATTAAGACAAAACTTGTCTGCAGCACATATGAATCAACAGCAAAATGAGCAATCATTAGAAACACAAATCACAACTGATAACGTATCAGAAACAAGTGAAGCTAATACACAATTTGAGACAGTTTCAAATTCAACCAGTGAAAATGAGCAACACCAAGATATTAACTTGAACCAAAGCGATTCTACAGTATCAGAACCTACATTAGAACCTGAATCAGCTGAATCGTTAAGCGTTGAAAATCAAACACGAGACCATTCAATAGTTGAACAAACGGATGATAAATTGGAAACATCATTTGATGATGAGGTGTTATCAGAACCTAATCAAGTGAATAAAGGAAATACTGAAATGCCACCGTTACAACCAGAGTTCAATAAACAGCAACAGGAAAGTGCTTCTAACACAGAACACCAAGATGATTATAATGAGAAACCAGTTATCAGAAGGGGACCAAATATTAAGTTGCCGAGCCCTGTATTATTAGAGGAGCCAGAAGAACATGAAATAGATAATTCCTGGATTGAAGAGAAGAAGCAAGAATTGAATGAGGCTTTTTATTACTTTAATGTTCCAGCGGAAGTACAAAATGTTACGGAAGGCCCAAGTGTTACTCGTTTTGAATTGTCTGTTGAAAAAGGTGTGAAGGTGTCAAGAATTACAGCGCTACAAGATGATATCAAAATGGCATTAGCAGCTAAGGACATTAGAATAGAGGCACCAATTCCTGGAACGAGTCTTGTAGGTATAGAAGTACCAAACCAATCATCTACAAAAGTGAATTTGCGCTCAATTATAGATACACCGAAATTCAAAAATTCGGAATCAAAACTTACAGTTGCGATGGGTTATAGAATCAATAATGAACCATTATTGATGGACATTGCTAAGACGCCACATGCATTAATTGCAGGTGCAACAGGTTCAGGAAAATCAGTGTGTATTAATAGTATTTTAATGTCACTTTTATATAAAAATCATCCTGAAGAACTTAGATTGTTACTTATTGATCCGAAAATGGTAGAATTAGCACCATATAATGATTTACCTCATTTAGTTTCACCAGTTATCACAGATGTGAAGGCAGCAACACAAAGTCTAAAATGGGCTGTTGAGGAAATGGAACGTAGATATAAAGTATTTGCCAAATACCATGTGCGAAACATTACTGCCTTTAACAAAAAAGCAGCTTATGAAGATAGAATGCCGAAAATTGTTATTGTCATTGATGAGTTAGCAGATTTAATGATGATGGCCCCACAAGAAGTAGAGCAATCAATTGCTAGAATTGCTCAAAAAGCGCGTGCATGTGGAATTCATATGCTTGTAGCTACACAGCGACCATCTGTTAATGTAATTACTGGTTTAATTAAAGCTAATATACCAACTAGAATTGCATTTATGGTATCATCAAGCGTAGATTCTCGAACTATATTAGATAGTGGTGGCGCCGAAAGATTATTGGGTTACGGAGATATGCTTTATTTAGGTAGCGGTATGAATAAACCGATACGTGTTCAAGGCACATTCGTATCAGATGAAGAAATTGATGATGTCGTTGACTTTATCAAACAACAACGTGAACCTGAATATTTATTTGAAGAGAAAGAATTATTGAAGAAGACAGAAGCCCAACCACAAGATGATTTGTTCAATGATGTTTGTCGCTTTATGTTACAAGAAGGACATATTTCAACATCACTTATTCAAAGACATTTCCAAATAGGTTATAATCGGGCAGCGCGAATTATAGATCAGTTAGAACAATTAGGCTATGTTTCAGGAGCTAATGGTTCTAAACCAAGAGATGTATATATAACAGAAGCTGATTTAAACAACGATTAATTGAGAGAAAAATAAAAATTAATAAAAGAGGAGTGTTACAATGACACATTATCATTTTGTCGGCATCAAAGGTGCCGGTATGAGTTCATTAGCACAAATAATGCATGATCTTGGAAATGAAGTACAAGGCTCAGATATAAAAAATTATGTATTTACAGAAGTTGCATTAAAAAATAATGGCATAGAAATCTTACCTTTTGATGCAAAAAATATTAAAGAAGATATGATTGTCGTTCAAGGTAATGCATTTCCAGATACACATGAAGAAGTGGTAAGAGCACATGAATTGAAATTAGATGTAATTCGTTACCATGACTTTTTAGGTCATGTTATTAGCCAATATACGTCTGTTGCAGTAACAGGTGCTCATGGTAAAACATCAACTACAGGTTTACTATCACATGTAATGAATGGTGATAAGAAGACGTCATTCTTAATTGGTGATGGTACTGGTCTAGGTATTCCAGAAAGTGATTACTTTGCATTTGAAGCTTGTGAATACCGTAGACACTTCTTAAGCTATCATCCGGATTATGCCATCATGACAAACATTGATTTTGATCATCCTGACTACTTCAAAGATATCCATGATGTAATTGATGCTTTCCAAGAAATGGCACGTAATGTTAAAAAAGGTATTATCGCTTGGGGCGGAGATGAACATTTACGTGACATCAAAGCAGATGTACCAGTGTATTATTATGGCTTCTCAAAAGATGATAATGTTTATGCGGATAATGTTCAAATTAGTCCAAAAGGAACACAATTTGATGTTTATGTAGAAAATAAATACTATGATACATTCTTGTCTCCACAATTTGGGGATCATAACATTCTAAATGCATTAGCAGTTATCACGATTAGCTATTTAGAAAATCTAAATGTAGCTAATATTAAAGAAGCACTTGAAACATTTGGTGGTGTAAAACGACGCTTTAATGAGACTAAAGTTGGGAATCAAGTTCTTGTTGATGATTATGCACACCATCCACGTGAAATCAGTGCAACGATTGAAACTGCTAGAAAAAAATATCCTGATAAAGAAGTTATTGCTGTGTTCCAACCACATACCTTCAGTAGAACTAAAGCATTTTTAGATGAATTTGCTGAATGTTTAAATACAGCAGATCATACATTTTTATGTGAAATTTTTGGTTCAATCAGAGAAAATAGTGGTAATTTAACGATACAAGACCTGATTGATAGAATTGATGGTGCAAAACTTATCGATGAAGAATCAGTGAATGCATTGGAACAATATAATAATGCAGTTATTTTATTCATGGGCGCTGGTGATATTCAAAAAATTCAACGCGCATACATGGAAAATGTTGGTGTAACTACCTCATTTTAATATGTTTATGTTAAAATGAGATGGGTAGTTATATTAAGTAACAACATATGTTTATTAGGAGGCGTTTTTAATGGAATGGATTTTACCTATAGCTGGAATTATCGCTGCGATTGCATTTCTTATACTAGTAATTGGTATCGTAGTTGTATTACTTTCAGTCAAGAAAAACTTAGATCATGTTGCTAAAACACTAGATGGTGTTGAAGGACAAATTCAAGGTATTACACGTGAGTCAACGGATTTACTTCACAAAGCAAACCGCTTAACTGAAGACATCCAAGGCAAATCAGATCGTTTGAACTCAGTGGTTGATGCCGTTAAAGGAATTGGTGACTCAGTACAAACTTTAAACGGTTCTGTAGACCGAGTTACAAACTCTATTACGCACAATATTTCTCAAAATGAAGATAAAATTTCTCAAGTTGTTCAATGGTCAAATGTAGCAATGGAAGTTGCTGATAAATGGCAAAACAGAAGAAATCGTAGAAATAGTGCAAGTTATAAAACAAGTGGAGTAGCAGACGATGCGAACTTCTCAAATGAAGGTAACCATAGCTATACTACACGAGTTGATAATAAATAATTCATATACTTAAACAAACAAATGCACTTAAATGAGGATTTAAACTTATTTAAGTGCATTTGTTATAGGGGGCTATCATTTATGAAGTATTACAATCGAGATAACTATGAAAGAAATTTAGAAAGTTACGAAGTGCCTGAATATTTTTCAAAAGGCAGTAGAAATGTCTTTGTCTATGGATTTATTGTAGGGGCAGTAATCGGCTCAGCTATAGGTCTAGTGACATTAAGTAAACCACGTAATGACAAATATTCCGATAAACAATCTAAAGAAGACCAATTTAAATCTAGTATAATTAACCAAACAGAAGCAGATCAACGTGCTGCAGAGGAACAAGTAGCAGACATTAAAGCGTCGATTAATAATCAGGAAAGTGTATCAGCAGCCGAATTAGCGGCACAAAAGGATGCTATTAAAGAAGAAGTAGCAGAACATCATTTAGCAGATACTTCTCCAAATGCACAACAATCTCAACAAGATGTGAGTGCAACACAGAAGTCATCTGACGAAGAAAGCAATGTAGCAGAGTTAGAAACTAAACACATCGATGCTTCTAAGGAACCGAGCCAAAGTGAGGTTGCAGCCCAACAAGAAGCGATTAAAGATGAGACACAGAGTACGTCGGATAATCATGCTTCAGCTTCATCACAATCTCAAACGAGTTCCGATCATAATGGCGCAAAAATTGCGGCAGCTACAGGTGGTACAGTTGCTGCAGCTGGAATCGCAAAAGCGGCAGCTGATAAGAATGATAAAATTGACAACGATGAGGAAACAGCAAACAGAACAGATGAATTAGTATCTGAAGACAAAAAATCAACATCCACTGAAGCACAAGAAACACCAAATTTAGTTACAGAAAGTAAATCTGAAACAACTCAATCAACTGAAACAACGAATGCTAGTGCCGTTGCTGTTGGTACAGTAACTGCAGCAGGTTTAGCTTCAGCTGCTAAATCAAAACAAACTTTGATACAAAATGACACAAATGTTGCAGATAACACTGCTAATCTATTAACACCAGAAGGTATCAAAGGTAATAATAAAACGGAAGTTCCTAACTTAGTTACAGAAAGTAATGTTGAGACTTCTGTTGAATCAACTGATAAGGTAGATAATACAGCTGATAAAGGTAATAAAGCTGCAACTGCTACTTCAGCATCAAAACCTCATGATGCCGAACGAAGAGTGGAAC
>NZ_JBICNX010000349.1:0-475 GCF_043107035.1 Staphylococcus sp. 231237_7MaSpsaltlick | reverse complement strand
TAAGTAGGTAATGAAACATTTCCTGATGCATCAATTGCATACACATTCACATCTTCTCCACCATCAAGAATCCATCCATTCGGAAGAGCTATAACGTAAATACCTTGATCATTTGCTACAGCTGTTAATTCATTTCCACCTGCAATTGTTAATTTAATCTTGGCATTTGGTTCAGCTAGACCACTAATTTGTGCGCTTTCACTTGTAATAGGTAGCACTTTTGGAGGATTTGGTGGTGTGACATCTCTTACTTCGACTGTCGATACATTTGACTTGTTACTTGATGTATCTGTGGATGTCACCTTAATACTTTCTCCACCTTGGAATTTGTTATTAGCTGGAAGATCTACTGTGTAGTTTCCTTGATCGTCAGCTATTGCCGTTAACTCTGTGCCATCTGGTAATTCTACCTTAACCGTTGAACCCGGTTCACTTGTGCCTGTTATTTGCGTACTTTCACTTGTAACTTCACTCA
>NZ_JBICNX010000348.1:0-475 GCF_043107035.1 Staphylococcus sp. 231237_7MaSpsaltlick | reverse complement strand
CCATAAGTCTAACAGGACTATTATTTCCTATGTTGTAAATTTTATAAGGTGCATACGATGAACTTGGATCTGGATTTTCTCCAGACCATTCAGTATTTGGTTCAGCTGGTTTTTTAACCAATCTACTAATCGCTTCAACAATATCATCTACATAAGTAAAATCTCTCATCATATTCCCATGATTATATACATCTATTTCTTCATCATTTACTATTGCTTTCGTAAATTTAAATAGTGCCATATCAGGTCTTCCCCATGGTCCATATACAGTAAAGAATCTTAATCCAGTTGTTGGTAAATTATATAAATGGCTATAAGTATGGGCCATTAACTCATTAGATTTTTTAGTAGCAGCATATAAGCTTAAAGGATGATCAATATTATCAGATGTTGAAAAAGGTTTAGAAGTATTTGCACCGTATACAGAACTAGATGAAGCATAGATTAAATGCTCTACTTTATGATGTCTCGAACA
>NZ_JBICNX010000347.1:0-478 GCF_043107035.1 Staphylococcus sp. 231237_7MaSpsaltlick | reverse complement strand
CTATTAATACAAGAATATAATTTTTTTTATATGCTATGAATTTATTACAAAAACCAAAGCTAGGGCATTGGGATTTGTCAGAACTCGTCGACGAGAGAAAAAACAGTATCAAAAATTATTTAAGATATTTGCATGATGATGTCAAAAAGTTTGAAAATAACCGCGTATTACTTAATGATAATATTTCTACACAAAAATTTTCGGAAATGTTAATACAATTAGAGAAGATTTCAGAGAGGTTAAATATGGTAACAGGTTTTGCACATTTGCAATATTCATCCAATACTTCTTCTAATGAGTATTCTGCATTAGTTACTGAAATGGAATTATTAGGTACTGAAATTTCTAATAAATTAATCTTTTTTGATATATGGTTCAAAAATATTCTAAAAGAAACAGATGCAAATAGAATAATCCAAACCATCAGTCCAGTTTATAAACACTCTCTTACCCATAAAAGAATTTTAAGCAAATATAC
>NZ_JBICNX010000346.1:0-478 GCF_043107035.1 Staphylococcus sp. 231237_7MaSpsaltlick | reverse complement strand
ATAGATAGTGGTGATCTTTTGAATTTGAGTAAAGATATAAGAAAATTACTTGATAAAGAAGGGTATAATTCAACTAAGATCATGGTAACCGGAGATTTAAATGAATATATAATAACAGATCTGAAAAACAAAAAAGCTCCAATAGATTGTTTTGGAGTAGGAACAGAATTAACAACGTCAAGAGACGAACCGACTTTAAACGGTGTCTATAAATTGGTAGCTATTAAACAATATTCTAAAGCTACAAACAAATATGAAACTTTTTATAAAATGAAAACCTCAGTTAATAAAATTTCTTATCCTTGCCCCAAACAAATATTCAGATTTGAAAAAAATAACTGTTTTATAAAAGATATAATTACCTTAGAAGAAGAAAAAATAGAAAATGCAAATCCATTACTGCTTCAATATATAAAAAATGGTCAATTAATACAAAAATTGCCTAATTTATTTGAAATTAAAAAATACCACCAAAAAC
>NZ_JBICNX010000345.1:0-478 GCF_043107035.1 Staphylococcus sp. 231237_7MaSpsaltlick | reverse complement strand
GACTTCAATTTCAAGCAATTATATAAAGCTCATCAATATAATAAAGAAAACAATCCCGAAAATTTTATTATATACAACCAAGTAGAACCTGATGATTCCAAGTATTCAAATGTAAATCATGAAGTAGCTAGATATATATCAAATGAGCCAACTATAGATGAGTATAGTGAACGTACTGATAACAAATTATTAGATTTTTTCATTATTGATATATTAAACAAACTCTACCTTCCAAGTTTGAATAAAAGAATCAATCATAAAATTGTGACTGATGATATACAAAATGATGAATCGAAAATCCGTGAAAAATTAAGAAAAAAAGAAATTGTAAAATACCCATTCAACGTTAATGGATACTTTCTCAGTATTGAAAACGACTTATTTTCTAACTATCAAAGAATTATTAATACTATAAATCAATATAAAAACAGTACTTTTGATTTACAAAATTTTGAATCACGTCTAGACAATATAATAA
>NZ_JBICNX010000344.1:0-478 GCF_043107035.1 Staphylococcus sp. 231237_7MaSpsaltlick | reverse complement strand
TAATTCCTCACGGTAATAATCGCCAAAGTATTAAATTAGGTTACAAAAAGGGTATGTTGGATAAAGATGAGTATTATCCAAGTCATACAGGTATAGATTTTTATCATAGATATAAAGAAGATATTGCTTTGATGGCAGAAATGGGATTGAAAGTTTTTAGAACGTCTATTTCGTGGAGTAGAATTTATCCAAATGGTGATGAAGAAATACCGAATAAGGAAGGTATAGCATATTACATCGATTTGTTTAAAACATGTAAAGCGCATAACATGGAATTACTTGTAACATTGGCTCATTTTGATATACCTATGGGAATTGTTGAAGAGTATAATGGATGGAAAAATAGAGAAACAATTGATTTATATGTAAAATTTGCAGAAACTTGCTTTGAACAATTTGGTGAATATGTAAATTATTGGATACCGTTCAATGAGATTAATGTTGTATTACACAGTCCTTTTTCAGGAGGGGGTTTATA
>NZ_JBICNX010000343.1:0-479 GCF_043107035.1 Staphylococcus sp. 231237_7MaSpsaltlick | reverse complement strand
ATCGTTATATATTAGACAAGAGTGGAAATTGAAAATGGCTATGAAGAGCGCCTGATTGCATCATTAATAGAAAGCCCTAAACAAAAAAACAGACTATTACCTACTAATGGTAGGGGAATTGCTTGGTGGGGTGAATATCCAAACGTTGATTATAGCCAAAGTAACCCTATATATCCAATAACGGATAGCAATCAAATCGAGACAATATTGAATATATTTAATTTGAAGCGTTATACGGATAGTGAAACTGGTACTACAATAATTGTTCCATATGTTGGATGTACTGAAATGTTCGCAAGCAAGTCAGATGACGAAGAAGAATTGTTACCATGGGAGATTAACTATGAATCAAGTATACGAACAGCAGTTGAAAGATGGTATAACCCACGACTGAATAATGAAGAATATCATCAAATTGTAGGTAATTCATTATTAAATTGTAAAGTAAATGGTATAGGATTCTTAAAGTCTTATAATAC
>NZ_JBICNX010000342.1:0-479 GCF_043107035.1 Staphylococcus sp. 231237_7MaSpsaltlick | reverse complement strand
AATTGATGTTTATGTAGGTCAATGGTTAGCAAAAATAGTTAGTGGATTTACTCAAATGGTATCATTTGCTTCTAATGGTATGGCTAGATTTTTAGCGAAAATCGTAGGTGGATTTATTCGAGTAGTATCTGCTGTTGATCAAGGTGTATCTAATGCTGTATCCAAAGTGAGAAGTTTTGTATCTGATTTTGTTCAAGCTGGCGTTGATTTGATAGATGGTATGATTCAAGGCGTTATAGATAAAGCTAAAGATTTAGCGCAAGCGGCCTGGGACGCGGCTAAAGGAGCTTTAAATGCAGCTAAAAGCGCATTAGGTATAAAATCTCCTTCAAGAGAGTTTAAATCTTTAGGTATGTATTCAATGGTTGGATTAGGAAACGGAATTGCACAATATGCCAATAAAGCGGCTAAAGAAAGCAGATTAGCAGCAACTAAAGTAATGGACGCATTTAAAGTAGATCTATCGCCTGGCATAACAG
>NZ_JBICNX010000341.1:0-481 GCF_043107035.1 Staphylococcus sp. 231237_7MaSpsaltlick | reverse complement strand
AGCATAGTCAATAAATCCATGTTCACGGTTTAATGTCTGTATGAACAATGTGATTTTTGAATTTAATATAGTTTGTTTTAAGACCAGATGAAGTACTTCTTTTGGTGAAGTACGGTGGTTTATGGAATTGAATAAAAGTAAATGCATTTCTTCTTTTTCCTTGAGTATAATAAAGTTTTTATGGATAGAAACTGATTTGCCAATAAAAGGTCTAATAAATTGATATATATACATTAGGGGTTCATAAATTCCATGACTGTTCATCAAAGCGACATCAGCTTTCTCTTTACGCATTAATTCGTACCCGACACCACAACCTCTATTTAACAAAATAAGCATATGACACATTAAATCAGCTATTTCTAAAGGATGGCTTTCTTCGTAAAACTTGAAGCATTGCTTTGTAATTTTTGTGTATACAAACTTTGATGTATCAATATGTGAAGCTTTAATTACTTTATTAAAGTAAGCGTAATAACTC
>NZ_JBICNX010000340.1:0-481 GCF_043107035.1 Staphylococcus sp. 231237_7MaSpsaltlick | reverse complement strand
ATATTAAGTAGCTTAGAAGCATGGTTGAGACTCTGATGTTCAGCAACTTTTATGAAATCCTCTATGTATTCAATATTCATATATTACTCCCTCTATTAACTTTTCTTTAATACCACTCTTAATGTATTCATTATTCCATTAATTACAATATAATACTACGCTAAAATACATAAATATATTTGTTAGGAATGATTAAATCATGAAGAAAATTTGGATTTTAACATTAGGTATGTTTGCCTTAGGGATGGATACTTATATTGTGGCTGGACTATTACCTGATATGGGAAAGAGTTTTAATAAAAGTAGTGCTGAAATAGGGCAAGGCGTTACTGTTTTTACCTTATTTTTTGCTTTATCAGCCCCATTTTTTTCAACTATACTAGCTAAGTATTCTGTGAAAAACATTCTTTTACTGGCTTTATTAACTTTTGGATTAGCTAATTTGATTACTATGCTATCTCCAAACTATTCAATATATATC
>NZ_JBICNX010000033.1:0-33019 GCF_043107035.1 Staphylococcus sp. 231237_7MaSpsaltlick | reverse complement strand
TAGTAATGGGGTTTTAGACACAGACCAATTATCAGAGGCGGAGCAAGCAATTGAAGCAGTAGAACAAGCTAAGCAAGCTGCAGACAATAAGTTATCTGAAATCACATCGGATGGATTAGTAAATCCAAGTGAAAAAGCTGAGTTAGATCAACTAATTGAAGCATTAGAAACAGCGAAAGCAGAAGCTTCAGCGAAATTGAACAGTGTACCAAACGGTACGACAGGTAAGGATGAGTTACAAACACGTCTAGACCAAATTGGTTCAGTGACAGTACTAGAAGTAAATGATAGAGATAGTAATGGGGTTTTAGACACAGACCAATTATCAGAGGCGGAGCAAGCAATTGAAGCAGTAGAACAAGCTAAGCAAGCTGCAGACAATAAGTTATCTGAAATCACATCGGATGGATTAGTAAATCCAGAGGAGAAAGCTGAGTTAGATCAACTTATCGGAGCGTTAGAAACAGCGAAAGCAGATGCTTTAACGAAATTAAACAATGTACCAAACGGTACGACAGGTAAGGATGAGTTACAAACACGTTTAGATCAAATTGACTCAGTAACAGCACCAGAAGTAAATGATAGAGATAGTAATGGAGTTTTAGACACTGAACAATTATCAGAGGCAGAACAAGCAATTATGGCAGTAGAAGAAGCTAAAAAAGCAGCAGCTAACAAGTTGTCTGAGATTACGTCTGATAACTTAGTAAATCCAAGTGAAAAAGCTGAGTTAGATCAACTTATCGGAGCGTTAGAAACAGCGAAAGCAGATGCTTTAACGAAATTAAACAATGTACCAGACGGTACAACAGGTAAAGATGAGTTACAAACACGCTTAGATCAAATTGACTCAGTAACAGCACCAGAAGTAAATGATAGAGATAGTAATGGGGTTTTAGACACAGACCAATTATCAGAGGCGGAACAAGCAATTGAAGCAGTAGAACAAGCTAAGAGCGCTGTAGATAACAAGTTAACTGAAATCACATCGGATGGATTAGTAAATCCAGAGGAGAAAGCTGAGTTAGATCAACTTATCGGAGCGTTAGAAACAGCGAAAGCAGAAGCTTCAACGAAATTGAACAGTGTACCAGACGGTACAACAGGTAAAGACGCATTACAAACACGTTTAGATCAAATTGGTTCAGTAACAGCGCCTGAGGTAAATGACCAAGATGGTAATAGCGTGCTAGATACAGAGCAGTTATCAGAGGCAGAGCAAGCAATTGAAGCAGTAGAACAAGCTAAGAGCGCTGTAGATAATAAGTTGTCTGAGATCACAGCGGGTGGATTAGTAAATCCAGAGGAGAAAGCTGAGTTAGATCAACTTATCGGAGCGTTAGAAACAGCGAAAGCAGATGCTTCAACGAAATTGAACAGTGTACCAGACGGTACAACAGGCAAAGATGGATTACAAACACGTCTAGATCAAATTGGTTCAGTGACAATCCCAGAAGTAAATGATCAAGATAGTAATGGGGTTTTAGACACAGACCAATTATCAGAGGCGGAGCAAGCGATTGAAGCAGCGGAAGAAGCTAAGAGCGCTGTAGATAACAAGTTAACTGAAATCACATCGGATGGATTAGTAAATCCAGAGGAGAAAGCTGAGTTAGATCAACTTATCGGAGCGTTAGAAACAGCGAAAGCAGAAGCTTCAACGAAATTGAACAGTGTACCAGACGGTACAACAGGTAAAGACGCATTACAAACACGTCTAGATCAAATTGGTTCAGTAACAGCGCCTGAGGTAAATGACCAAGATGGTAATAGCGTGCTAGATACAGAGCAGTTATCAGAGGCAGAGCAAGCAATTGAAGCAGTAGAACAAGCTAAGAGCGCTGTAGATAATAAGTTGTCTGAGATCACAGCGGGTGGATTAGTAAATCCAGAGGAGAAAGCTGAGTTAGATCAACTCATCGAAGCATTAGAAACAGCGAAAGCAGATGCTTTAACGAAATTAAATAATGTACCAGATGGTACAACAGGTAAAGACGGATTACAAACACGTCTAGATCAAATTGATTCAGTGACAGCGCCAGAAGTGAATGATCAAGATGGCAATGGTGTACTAGATACAGAGCAGTTATCAGAGGCAGAAGAAGCAATTACGGCAGTAGAAGAAGCTAAAAAAGCTGTCAATAATAAGTTAGCAGAAGTCACAGCCGATAATTTGGTTAACCCAAGCGAAAAAGCCGAGTTAGATAAACTTATCGAAGCTTTAGAAACAGCTAAGGCAGATGCTTCGACGAAATTGAGCAGTGTACCAAACGCTACAACAGGTAAAGATGGATTACAAACTCGCTTAGACCAAATCGGTTCAGTGACAATCCCAGAAGTAAATGATCAAGATAGTAATGGTGTACTAGATACCGAGCAGTTATCTGAGGCGGAACAAACAATTCAAGCAGCGGAAGAAGCTAAGAAAATCGCAGCTAACAAGTTGACAGAAATCACATCCGATAATTTGATTAATCCGAGCGAGAAAACCGAATTAGAGAAATTAATTGAGACATTAGAAACGGCAAAAGCAGAAGCTTCAACGAAATTGAACAGTGTACCAGACGGTACAACAGGTAAAGACGCATTACAAACTCGTTTAGACCAAATTGGTTCAGTGACAATCCCAGAAGTAAATGATCAAGATGGCAATGGTGTACTAGATACAGAGCAGTTATCAGAGGCAGAAGAAGCAATTACGGCAGTAGAAGAAGCTAAGAAAGTCGTAGATAATAAGTTGTCTGAAATCACATCGGACGGATTAATTAATACAGAAGAGAAATTCGAATTAGATCAACTTATCGAAACGTTAGAAACAGCTAAAGTAGAAGCTTCAACGAAATTAAACAATGTACCAGACGGTACAACAGGTAAAGATGAACTACAAACACGTCTAGAACAAATTGATTCAGTGACAGCGCCAGAAGTGAATGATCAAGACGGCAATGGTGTACTAGATACTGAGCAGTTATCAGAGGCGGAACAAGCAATTGAAGCAGTAGAACAAGCTAAACAAGCTGCAGATAATAAGTTGTCTGAAATCACAGCCGATAATTTGATTAACCCGAGCGAGAAAGCCGAATTAGAGGAATTAATTGAGGCATTAGAAAGGGCAAAAGCAGAAGCTTCGACGAAATTGAACAGTGTACCAGACGGTACAACAGGCAAAGATGAGTTACAAACACGTTTAGTTGAAATTGACTCAGTGGTAGCGCCAGAAGTAAATGATAGAGATAGTAATGGTATTTTAGACACTGAACAATTATCAGAGGCAGAAGAAGCAATTGAAGCAGTAGAACAAGCTAAGAAAGCCGTAGATAACAAGTTAACTGAAATCACATCGGATAGCTTAGTAAACCCAGAAGAAAAAGCCGAATTAGAACAACTCATCGAAGCATTAGAAACAGCTAAAGTAGAAGCTTTGACGAAATTAAACAATGTACCAGATGGTATAACAGGCAAAGATGCACTACAAACACGCCTAGATCAAATTGACTCAGTAACAGCACCAAAAGTAAATGATAGAGATAGTAATGGCGTGTTAGACACAGACCAACTGTCTGAGGCGGAACAAGCAATTGAAGCAGTGGAAGAAGCTAAGCAAGTTGCAGACGATAAGTTAGCGGAAATCACAGCGGATGTTTTAGTAAACCCAGAGGAGAAAGCTAAGTTAGATCAACTCATCGAAGCATTAGAAACAGCTAAGGCAGATGCTTCGACGAAATTGAGCAGTGTACCAAACGGTACAACAGGTAAAGATGAGTTACAAACACGTTTAGATCAAATTGACTCAGTAACAGCACCAGAAGTAAATGATCAAGACGCCAATGGGGTTTTAGATACAGAGCAGTTGTCTAAAGCAGAAGAAGCAATTACGGCAGTAGAAGAAGCTAAGAAAGCCGTCGATAATAAGTTATCTGAAGTTACATCTGATGGATTAGTAAACCCAGAGGAGAAAGCTAAGTTAGATCAACTCATCGAAGCATTAGAAACAGCGAAAGTAGAAGCTTCGACGAAATTGAATAATGTACCAAACGGTACAACAGGTAAAGATGAACTACAAACACGCTTAAATCAAATTGGTACAGTGACTTCACCAAAAGTGAATGATCAAGACAGTAACGGCGTCTTAAATACAGAGCAGTTATCAGAGGCAGAAGAAGCAATTGAAGCAGTGGAAAAAGCTAAGAAAGCCGTCGATAATAAGTTAACTGAAATCACATCGGACGGATTAATTAATCCAGAAGAGAAATTCGAATTAGATCAACTCATCGAAACGTTAGAAACAGCTAAAGTAGATGCTTCAACGAAACTAAACAAAGTACCAACTGGCACACCAGGCAAAGATGAATTACAAACACGTCTAGATCAAATTGATTCAGTAACTTTGCCAGAAGTAAATGACCAAGATAGCAATGGCGTGCTAGATACAGACCAACAGTCTGAGGCAGCACAAGCAATTGCGGCAGTGGAACAAGCTAAACAAACTGCAGATAATAAGTTGTCTGAAATCACATCGGATGGATTAGTAAATCCAAGTGAAAAAGCTGAGTTAGATCAACTCATCGAAGCATTAGAAACAGCGAAAGCAGAAGCTTCAACGAAATTAAACAGTGTACCAAACGGTACAACAGGCAAAGATGGATTACAAACACGTTTAGATCAAATTGGTTCAGTGACTTTACCAGAAGTTAATGATCAAGATAGTAACGGTGTTTTAGACACTGAACAATTATCAGAGGCAGCACAAGCAATTGAAGCAGTAGAAGAAGCTAAGAAAGCCGTCGATAATAAGTTATCTGAGATTACGTCTGATAACTTAGTAAATCCAAATGAGAAAGCTGAATTAGATAAATTAATTGAAGCGTTAGAAACAGCAAAAACAAATGCTTCTGAAAAATTGAGCAGTGTACCAGACGGTACAACAGGTAAAGATGAGTTACAAACACGTTTAGATCAAATTGACTCAGTAACAGCACCAGAAGTGAATGATCAAGACAGTAACGGCGTCTTAGATACAGAACAATTATCAGAGGCAGCACAAGCAATTACGGCAGTAGAACAAGCTAAGAAAGCCGTCGATAATAAGTTAGCAGAAATCACATCCGATAATTTAATTAATCCAAGTGAAAAAGCCGAGTTAGACCAATTAATTGAAGAGTTAGAAATAGCAAAAACAAATGCGTCAGAAAAACTGAACGATGTACCAAACGGCACAATAGGTAAAGATGCACTACAAACACGTTTAGATCAAATTGGTTCAGTGACTTCACCAGAAGTTAATGATAAAGACGGCAATGGTATATTAGATATAGAATCACCAACTGTAAAAGGTCAGAATCATAATATGGCAAACAAACATTTAGACAATACTATCAAAAATTCAAACTCACATAAGCGTATAAATAAAAATGTAAAAGTACAAACTTTAAATGATAGAGATAATGTTTCATTAGATGATAGACCTCAAACACATCTGCATAGATATAACACAGGGTTGCAACCATTAAATGTAGTTTCAAATCATTTACAAATAATGAAGGATGAAACTAATGAACATTCTGAACATAGTATGCATTCAATAGCTCATTTACCAAATACAGGTGGAAAAAATAAAGATAGCTGGATTTTTGGTGCTTTACTTGGCACTATAGGTTCAATGATGCTCTTAAGAAAACGACAAGAAAAAAAGAAAGACACAGAAAATAATAGCTAAAATTTAATAATGACTATTTTTATAGGTCAAAAAAGATCCGAGGCATAAATTTATGTCTCGGATCTTTAAATTTATAGATAGCTAAAACATTAATACGATTATGATTTAAAAATCATATTGGCTATTTTCTTCTTCTAAAAGTTGATTATATAGCTTAGAAACACGTAATGTTGATGTTGCTAACTCATTAATTCTAAATATAATGTCATCATTAACGATAGTGCCATTAGAAAAATCACGTTCTTCGATAAATACATAAGTTTGCATAACGTGTGCTTTCATATAGCTTAATATTGGTTTTAATTGTGTTTCAGCAATTAAATAATGTTTTGGAGAACCCGCTGTGGCCACAATACCAACGACTTTATCTCTAAATGCATTAACAGGAAGTAAATCAAATACGTTTTTAAGTGTTCCTGGTATAGATGCTTGAAAGATTGGAAAACCTATAAAAATAATATCAGCTTGCATTAAAGCAGTAGTTAATTCTAATGTGTCTCCAGAATAGTCCAAGTAATTTCGTCCATCACTAAAAGATAAATCTAAATTCTTTAAATCGAATAATTGGATGTTTAGTGTATCATCTTGATTTGTAATGGCTTCGTTTAGATATTTCATAGCAGTACTTGTTTTAGAGCCAACTGTAGAACCAGAAAGTAGCACGACGTTCTTCATTGTATACCTCCTATTTGTTCAAATGTTTTTTAACACCTGGAATGATTTCATTACCAATGAGTTCTATATTTTTCATAATTTTATCAAAAGGTACGCCACCAAAATCAATTTGAGCCATAAATCTTTGATGATTATAAAGTTCGTGTTGGTAAAGTATTTTTTCAATGATTTGTTGTGGACTGCCGACCATTAAGGCATCTCTATAATCAGGGGCGTTAGCAAATTGTTGTTTTGGATATCCAGCTCCTCTTATAAATGACATACCAACGTTAAGGTGCGGGTAATATTCTTTTAAAGCTAATTGAGTTGTTTCAGCAGTATAGAATAAACTAGCAGTGGAAACTGGTAAAGATTGTGGTGAAGTATCGAAACCATGTTCTTTTGCAGTTAATCGGTATTCATCTATTGAATCTTTAAATGTCATCGCTGGCCCACCTAGTGTTGTAATCATCATTGGGATACCTTGTCGTCCCGCTTTGATAGCGCTTGCTGCTGGCCCGCCTACAGCACGCCAAATTGGTAATTTATCATCTATCGGTCTAGGGAAAATTTTCATATTATTTAAATCTGGTCTGAATTTACCAGACCAAGTGATTTTATCGGTTTTGTTCAATTCTAACAGTAAGTTCAATTTTTCTTCATAAAGCTCATCATAATTATTTAAATCTAAGCCAAATAAATCAAAGATACCTGTACGAGAAGCTCTACCTGCTACTATTTCTGCTCTTCCATGTGATATTAGGTCTAATGTCGCAAAATCTTCAAATATTCTAACTGGGTCTGCTGCGCTTATAATTGAAGAAGAACTAGATATTTTAATTTTATTAGTCGCTTGCGCTATAGCACCTAATACCACCGTATGTGCTTGTGTAGTAAAGTGCTCTTGGTGACTTTCTCCCACACCGAATACATCTATACCTGCTTGTTCTGCTAATTGACTTGCCTCGATTAATTCTTGTATACGTTGTTCATAGCTTACTTTTTCACCATTATGAGGGTTGAGAAGGTGGTCTCCAAGTGAATAAAGCCCAAATTCTAATGGAGTATTTTCATTCATTTTTAAAATAGCCATATATCATCATCCTTTATAAATCGTGTAATTGTGATTCAATTTGAGTACGTTGCTCTTCCATAAAATCTGGTAAGTTGAGTTGTTCACCCAAATTCTCAATAGCTGTGTCTACTGTGAAACCAGGGGATTCTGTTGCAAATTCATACATGATACTATTATGTCGGTAGTATAATGATTTGAAAAAGTAACGATCAATAATACCACTATTGTTTCCAGGGTTTTGATTAATTGTTGATAAAATAGCTTCTAAATTTGAATCTCTGGGTGTATTTACAGCTATGTGGTGTACGTAGCCTTGACCAGGTCTAGCGCGCTCACCTTGCTGTTCGAAGATTACAAAGTCTGAGTACAAACCATTTTCATCTAAGGTCATAACTGTTTCCTCTGTATCTTTTCTTAGAGTATAACGCAATTCTTGCTGTAAAAAATTAATTGTTTTTTGAGTATCACGTAGTCGTAATTCTACAGGACCCATACCTAAAATTTGATGCTTTGTAGGAATATCTGAGTATGGGTTCTTGCGCCATGTTTTTGGTATATTATATTGATTGTTAACGATTAGTATAACCTCTAAATCATCTGGATCTTTAAATAACAAGGCTTGTTGATTTAAATATGTCATATTTGTCGTAGCTACATTGTTATCTTCTAATCGAGCTTGAAAATAAATTAAAGAGGATACATCAGGGATTAATAAACATATACGATGAATTGAATTGGTACCTGGGCGATTTTTTCCTAGATTAGGTATTTCAAAAAAGCTCAGCAATGTTCCAGCAGAACCAATTTCATCTCCAAAAAACAAATGATACATCGTAGGATTATCTTGATTTACAGATTTTTCAACTAAACGTAACCCTAAAATTTGAGTATAAAATTCTTTATTGATTTGCGCATCTTTTGTATACATTGAAATGTGATGATGGCCAATGATATTCATAAAGCACCCCCATAAATGTAATAGTTACCATTGTATTAATTATTACCTGTTTACGTTATATATAAACTACAGGTATAAAAAATATACTTGTTGCCAATAATATATACCTTGTTTAACAGAAAATCAATGCTAATGATTTGCGTACGATAATTCAGCGACTATAAATTAATTTTCACTTCATAAAAAGACACGAAACTATTAAAATTTCGTGTCTTTTTAAATTATTTATTGTTCTTAAATTCTAAATAATAAAGGCTGAATTCTAAGTCGTTTTTTAAATGGTCTTCGAGTAACGTGACAGCTAAATTAATATCTCTATCATAAAGCGCTGAAACAATGGCTTTATGTTCTTCTATTAAGCCAGGACGACGTTTGTTAATTACAGTTTGACTAAATAAATAAATGAAACTCTTATACTTCTGGTATGTATCTAGAATAAATTGGTTATTCGTAGCAGCGATGATTTTCTGATGAAATTTATCATTGATTTCAATGATTTTAGCTTCATCTTCCACTTCAATATCTATCTCAGTGTAGCTTTTTAATTCTTCTAAATCTGATGTTGTATAAACAATAGCAGCTTTTTTTAAGGCATGTGTTTCTAATAAAATACGCATTTCAAATATCTGTCTATATTCTTCAGTAGTTGGTATGAAAATATAAGCGTTTTTAATAAAGTATTCTAATTCTAGTTGTTTTAAAGCTTCACGAATTGGTGTTCGACTAACTTCATACTTTTTAGCAAGCTTAGCTTCGGTAATTTTCTCGTCCTTTTTAAAAGCTCCAGAAATGATATCATTTCTTATTCTTTGATAAATTGTTAATTCACTATTATTCAATTAACTCACCTCATTACATTAAGTGTACTATAAAAAAATTAGTAATAAAATGTATACATTTTTAATGTTTTAGTATACAATTATCGTTGTAAACGTTTTCAGAAAGGGTGTTGATTGTGAAAGTAGGATTTATAGGTTTAGGTATTATGGGCAAGCCCATGGTAGAAAATTTATTAAAAGCGAACGTAACTGTTCTTGTTAATGATTTAAATAAAGAGGCAGAACACGAAGTAGTGATGCGAGGCGCAAATGCTGTTTCAGTACAACAAATGGCTCAACAAGCTGACTATGTTATTACATCATTACCAAATGGTGCGATAGTAAAGGCTGTTTTATATAGTGGTGAAGATGCAATATTAAAGCAAACAGATATTAAAGTAAAAGCTGTTGTTGATACTAGTTCACTAACGCCTAATGAATCATTGGAAATAAGTAAAGTGCTTGAAACAAGACAAGTTAAATATATGGATGCTCCCGTAAGTGGAGGAGAACCTTTAGCTATAACAGGTGAATTATCAGTGATGATTGGTTGCGCAAAAACGGATTTACCGGAAGTTCAAAAAGTTTTAGAACCTATTGCTGCATCGGTTATAAGAGTTGGAGACGTTGGTGCTGGTAGCGTAGTAAAATTAGCAAATCAAATTATAGTTAATACCAATATTGCGGCGCTTTCAGAAGCAGTAGTATTAGCGAAAAAATTTGATATAGATTTAGCAAATATGTATGAAGCAATTAAAGGTGGTTTAGCAGGTTCTAGTGTAATGGATGCGAAGTTTCCAAAAATGATTGAGGAAGATTATCAACCTGGGGGCACGTTAAATATAAATTTAAAAGATATGAAGAACGTGAGTTCAACAGCGGATACAGTTGGTCTTACATTACCTATAGCAAATCAAGTGAAAGAAATATATAAATCAGAAGTTGCTCACGGTAATGGTATGAATGACCATTCTGGCATTATAAAATACTTTGAAAATATAAATAATATGTAGGTGAAAAGATGTTAACTGAACGTTTAATAAATGAAATGAAGCATGATGTTATTTCAAAAAATCTTAATACTTTTAAATATAAAATTATTGTCCTAGATGACGACCCAACTGGTACTCAAACAGTAAAAGACTTACCTGTGTATACAGAATGGTCGGAATCGTTAATTGAAGATGGATTTAAGCAAGAAAACCATATGTTTTATATATTAACGAATTCTAGAGCGTTAAATGAACAAGAAACAACAGAATTACATCAAGAAATTAGCAGAAATATAGCACGAGTTTCACAACGATTAGATCATCCATACATTGTAATAAGTAGAGGGGATTCCACACTAAGAGGCCATTTTTATTTAGAGCCGAAAGTCTTGAGTGGAGCTTCAGATGAACAATTTGATGGCGTGTTTTATATACCGGCGTTCTTTGAAGGTAAACGTTACACATTTGAAGGTGTTCATTACTTAAGAGAAGGCGACACGTATATGCCTGTGTCTGAAAGTGAGTTTGCAAATGATACTACATTTGGATTTAATAGTAGAACAATGGCAAGCTTTATTGAAGAAAAAAGTCATGGAGAAATTAATGCTAATGACGTAAAACATATTCGCTTATCACAAATACGTGAACGTGATGATAAATCAATTAATGAAGTACTTAGTAGTATTTCAAATTTTGATGCTGTTATTGTCGATGCATTAAATGATGAAGATATGGATTATTTCGTGTCATGTTTAACTGCATTTTTAGGAAACAATGATAAAAAATTCATGTTTAGAACAGCTGCGTCATTTGTTAAAGCTATGTGTGAAACGCCAGGCGAAATTATTAATTTAAATCATTTTAGTAATCAAACTAATGGTGGGCTTATGATTGTAGGATCACATGTTAAAAAAACTTCATCGCAACTTCAACATTTATTAACAAATACTAATATTGCGTCCATTGAATTTGATGTGAAAGCAGTAACTACAAATGATTTACAATCGTACATAAACCAACAGATAGAAAAGGTGTCATCGTTTATTCAAACGGGGAGAGATGTCGTCGTTTATACTTCAAGAGATGTAATAAAAACAGAAGATTTAACGAATAATTTAAGTATTTCTACGAATATTTCAAATGCATTAGTTGGTATTGTACAAGGGTTAAAAGTAAAGCCAAGATTCATTATTGCTAAAGGTGGTATTACTTCTAGCGACGTTGCCACTAAAGGACTGAATATTAAAAAAGCGTGTGTTATCGGTCAAATAACGCAAGGTGTACCAGTATGGCTAACAGGAGAAGAAGCAAAATATAGTCAAATGCCTTATGTTATTTTCCCAGGAAATATTGGTGATGAAGATACGTTAACAACTGTATATAAGATAAATACGAAAGAGATATAGAAAGTAGGGGAATTACATGATGGGAGAATTTTGGCCGTTAGTTGCTGTTGTGATTGGGGTACTCATATTATTAATGTTAATTATGTGGTTTAAACTTAATACGTTTATTGCACTAATCATTACTTCAATGCTAACTGGTGTATTACTGGGGATGCCGTTAGATACAATTGTAACTACAATTGAAAAAGGAATGGGTGATACGTTAGGGCATATTGCAATCATTTTTGGGTTAGGCTCTATATTAGGTAAGTTATTGTCAGATGGCGGCGGCGCTACACGTATTGCCGATACATTAATTAATGTGTTTGGTAAGAAATATGTGACGTGGGCAATGATTATCGCGTCATTTATTATTGGGATATCGCTATTCTTGGAAGTAGCATTCGTGTTATTGATTCCTTTAGTATTTACATTAGCTAAAAGAATGCAGATTTCAAATTTAACAGTTGGTCTTCCGATGGCAACCTCTATAGCAGTAACACATGGTTTTTTACCACCACATCCAGGCCCAGTTGCAATTTCAGAAGCGGTAAATGCTAATATTGGTCATGTATTGATGTATGGCGTTATTATCGGTATACCTTTAGCAATTATTGTTGGAGGTATTTTTCCAAAAATTGCACATAAATTAACACCCGAAGCTTTTAAAAGAGAAGGCAACCAAGCGGCTGTCGGTGAGTTTAAAGTGTTTGAAAACAAGGATTTACCAAGTTTTGGTATGAGTTTGCTCACGGCTCTAGCACCTGTTATCTTAATGTTATTAGCTACAATCGTGCAGTTAATTACCGGTAATGAAGACGGAAAAGCAAGCGGTTTTGAAGGATTCATTTACTTTATTGGAACATCTGTAACTGCAATGTTGATTGCTGTATTATTTGCAATTTATTCTATGGGGGTTAGAAGGAAACAGAGCATGAAACAAATTATGGATACCGTTTCGAATGCCATTACCCCTATTGCAATGCTCATTCTTATTATTGGTGGTGGCGGAACATTCAAACAGATACTAATTGATGGTGGTGTAGGTGATACCATTTCCGAGATATTTAAAGGCACTGAAATGTCGCCGCTTATTCTTGCTTGGCTAGCTGCAGCGCTATTACGTACAGCATTAGGGTCAACAACAGTTGCAGCAATTTCGTCGGTGGGTATTGTTTTACCATTATTACAGTCAACAGACGTAAACATTTCATTAGTCGTTTTAGCCATTGGAGCTGGAAGTATTTTCTGTTCACATGTGAATGATGCAGGCTTTTGGATGTTTAAAGAATATTTTGGTTTAACTATGAAAGAAACATTTTTAACTTGGACCTTATTAGAGTCCATTTTATCAGTTATAGGTTTAGGATTAATTTTAATTGTGAATTTTATCGTATAAAATAAAAAGAAGAGTGAGACCTCAATCCAGTTTGATTGAAGCCTCGCTCTTTTTTATTATAAAAAGATTATTAAATGATTAAGTCAGTTGCAAAGTACCATCTTCCATATGATATACACGATCGCAGAATGAAGTTAAACGTTCATCGTGTGTTACAACGATACAAGTCTTGTTGTGTTGAACGGTTTGTTCTTTCAAAATATTCATTACTTCCATAGCATTATCTGTATCTAAAGAAGCGGTAGGTTCATCCGCTAATATAAGTGAAGGCTTTGTATATAAAGCTTTAGCGATAGCGACACGTTGTTTTTGCCCGCCAGATATCTCACTTGGTAATTTATTTTCTATTACTTTGAGATTAAGTTGTTCCATAAGTTGGGTATATTCACTTGATGTTAGAACATCCTTTTTTTGTTTTTGTAATAATTTAAATTGCTGTTTTACTGTCAAAAAAGGAACGAGATTGGTTGCTTGTAGAATGAATCCTATTTCTTGCATACGTGTATTGGATAATGATTTTTGGTTCATCTGTGAAATGTTTTTATTGTTGATGATAATTTCTCCAGATGTAGGCGTCTGCAATGCGCCTGCCATTGTTAAAAATGTGCTTTTTCCAGAACCAGAAGGCCCTATAATAGCGATAAGTTCATTTTTATCAAAATTGACAGTCGTAGGTTTGACAGCTTCAATGGTCTGATTACCATCTTTAAAGTATTTAGTAACATCTTTAAATTCTAGCATTTAATACCTCCTAGTTAACTAATCGCTTTGAGTGGATCAACTTTTCTAATTGTTAAAATCGAGAAGAGGCTTCCAATAAGTGAAACCATAATAAGTACAATACCGTATATTGCTAATGTAACAAAACTAAATTTAATTGGAACCGCATCAGGTAAAAAGAAACCTGTCAATATCGTAAGTGCAAGGCCTATAATTGTGCCAATGAGTGCAATTATAAAAGTTTGTGATAATACGACTTTTGCTAGATAACCATTTGTGAAACCTTGTGCTTTTAAAACACCAAAGAGATTTGTTTTTTGCAATGTAATGACATATAAAAATATAGCAATGACTGTTGCAGAAATTATGAATAAAAATGTAATCATAAAGTTTAAAGTTAGATTTTGTGCTTGGTAACCAGGTAAATTTTCAATGAATTTCTCAATTTCGATGGCTTCTAAGTCGTTATCTAAAGATTTTTGTTTCCAATTTTTGTCTTTTACTACCACGGCATTTGTTTTATCTTCTGCTAATGATGGATTAATGTTTTGGATAGTTTTATCATTTGAAAAAAGTACTGGTGAAGCATTATATTTTGCGCTTTCACTGAAGCCTACAATTTTTAATTTTTCGTCTGATTGCGATAACGTTAACTTATCACCTATCTTGAATCCTTTATCTTTTAAAGTTTTATCGGCAACAACTTCATTTTCGGCGCTTACTTTTTGTCCTTCAATGATTTTAGGTAGTAAGAAGGTATCAGATTTAACACCAAAAAGAAGCGCATTTTCTTCTTGTTTACCATTTGATACGATAACGCCGGTTTGTTTTAGTGTCGTTTGTTGTTTATAAGTGTTTTCTACTTTAGATTTGTTGAAGATGGATTGTTCAACTGTCTGATTTGCATCCTTATTTAATACGATTGCATCGGCATCCCATTTATCAATAGCTTCTCTATTCATGTTCATCAGACCACTTGCCAAGCCTGATAATAAGAAAAGTAGGTAACTAATCATAATTAATACACCAATGATTAAGCTGAATTTTAATTTATTACGTTTAATTTCATTCCAAGCTAAAAACATATGTAACCACCTATTCAATTAAGAGTTAAATAAATCAACGGAAACTGTATAAAAAGATTTATACATCAAAATTTAGTTATGTAAGTAAGAAACTATTATTTCTATTTTTGAAAGTTTTCTACATTCATTTTCAAAATAACAATAATTAATTGTATCTTGTTTTGAAATAAATAACAATCAGACTAAATATTTTAAAATATAAAGCTCAATTTTATAATGCATGAAGTAGATAAGATATACTTCTAACATAGTTAGATGAGTTGATATGATAAAATACTCATTTATAATTCCCGTTTTTATATTAGTTTAAAAGTATATACATAAATTTATAAATAAAATAATTAGATAGTGGTTGGTTTGTTAATCGAAAATTATTCTAATAGCATCATAAAAGCCAAGATAACTAGACAAAATGACATACAAATCTTATAGGCAGTATTATATTTTAATAGTATTTTTTTGAAACAAAGACCTAAAAATGCCCAAGCTACTGCGCCAGAAACACCTATAAATGCGATTGTAACTGTATAGCTCACGGAAGTAAAAATGGTCATATCTTGCGTAGTGACATAAGTAACAATTGCGGTTAACACGTAAACGATAGTCTTAGGGTTCATGTATTGAAGGTATAATCCATCACGCAAACGATAAGTATGGCTCAAGTTAGCATCGCTAGAATTATGTTTGAATACTGAATACGCTAGATATAATAAATAAACAAAACCTACTAATTTTATAATAAATATAAAACTCGTGAAATAAAGCGTCATATATTCACTAAAAACAAGACATAGAAGTGAAAGAGTTAAAAAACCTAAGCCAATACCTATCAAGAATTTTAACGTGCCTTTAATACCTAATCGCAAGGTGCCATCCAAAGCTAATAAATTATTTGGTCCTGGTGTATAACTCATGAAAAATGTATAAATGATAAAAGAAATAAACAAATTGCATTCTCCTCACGATATCCTTTACTATGGAAATATAATGGTAATAATTCCTATGTATAGGATTTATCCTTTTAAAAGGATTTTATATCCGCTAAGTAGGAAAGTCAATGTAAAAAGGGGCAGTTATGATGGAATTCCATAAAATTGTGGCGAAAAATATTTATTTATATAGAAAGAAAAATAAAATTAGTCTGGAAAAATTATCAAAACTCACTGGCGTGAGTACATCTTCACTGAATGAAATAGAAAAAGGTAATACAATTCCATCTATTAATACTGTTTGGAAGATTAGTAATGGCCTGAAATTGTCATTTAGTAGTCTGATGAGCGAAGCAGAATCTGACTATATACAAGTGAAAAAAGAAGATATCGTACCAGTGACAGAAAATGAAGGGAAATATAGAGTGTATCCGTATTTCCCATTTGAGAAAAGTAAGTCATTTGAGTTTTTCTACGTTGAGTTAGATCCAGGTGCTACCTTAAATTCTGAACCACATTTAGCTGGGTCAGAAGAATCAATTATCATTATTGAAGGTCAACTAGAAATGCATTTAGAAAATGAAGTGATTACGTTAAAAGAGAGAGATGCCTTAAGATTTAAATCTGATATTACCCACAGCTATATTAATAACAGTGATGATATTACACTCATTTCTATGGTTATAGATTACAAGTAAAAAGTTGTAGGTTGGTAATGAAAGTATTTTAGCGCCAATTAATTCTCATAATACAAAATTATCATTTTACTTTATAATATGGTGGTCATATGATTTGCAATGCTAGAATATACGAAAGGTTAATTCTTTCGATGCATTGTGAATTAATAACGAGATATACAGTGTTATAAAGTGAAATTTAAGTTCTATTGTGAATATGTAATTTATCCATAATTTCTTTTGTATGATATCTTTTAATTGTCATTTCAATAGTTTTATACTTTGTTTCTAATGAATAAGACACTCTTTTCATAGAAAAAACACCTCCGTCTGATTCATTTTAAATGAATTCAACGAAAGTGCTTTGGTTTTTTCAAATAAATGAAGTCAGTTCATATATTATTTTAATAGAAATTTACGTTTGTTTTTACCCTGAGATTTTTCTTTCTTAATTTCTTTATTATAATCACCCTGATCTTGTATTTAACGTAATAATACAATGAATCTTTTCAGACATAAGTGATTGTTGTAACGTTGCAATTTTATATTACTTGTTCTTATAAAAATTTTGTTCATTACTTGCTTTATCTATCCAAAAATCAGCATTGGGAACTTCTTCGTTTGTAGGACGATATACAGCTAATCTACCGGAACCTTTTTCTTTTTTCTGCTTTTCAAAATCCTTTAGAGCGTGAAAAGCAGGCTTGAATAGAATCCATATAGCTATGATATTTAACCATGCCATCAAACCGACACCTAAGTCTCCCATACCCCAAGCAGCATCTGCTGTTTTTAAAGTTCCAAATGCAGTTGCAATAATTAACATACAACGAGTTAAAGTGATAAAAAAATTTGATTTTTTAGATGTCATTTTCCGAGTTAGATATGCCATATTTGTTTCAGAAATGTATGAGTATGCCAAAATTGTAGTAAATGCAAAGAAAAATAAAGCAATAGCTATAAAGTATGAGCCAAAGCCAGCAAAATTAGGATCAAAATGGTAGTCAGAGCCTTGAAATGCTTTATCAATACCAGATTGAACATACATTGCTGTACCCGAATAATCTTTTGAGCCATCTGCATTCTGTACATAAATACCATTATCCTCTATTAAATTTGGGGATCCGTGAATATTTTTGGTACCATCTGTTGTGTTAAAAGTACCTGACATTAAAATAATTAATGCAGTTGCGGTGCAAACAAATAGTGTATCTATGTATGCAGAGAATGCTTGGACAAGTCCTTGTTTAGCTGGATGAGATACTTCAGCTGCCGCAGCTGCATGAGGGCCTGTGCCTTGCCCAGCTTCATTAGAATAAAGCCCTCTTTTTACCCCAATTTCAATCATTGCTCCGACTATACCACCAAATGTTGATTGTAGCCCCAGTGCAGATTTAAATATAAGTGCAAACAATGCTGGCACTTCTCCTAAATTCAGGCAAATAATTAAAATAGCTAACAAAATATACGCAATAGCCATAAATGGGACCACTGCCGTAGCCATACTAGCAATGCGTTTAATGCCACCAAATATTATAAGCGCAAGAAGTATGATTAGAAAAATTGTTACAATCCATTTTGGAATATTAAAAGCACTATGCAAAGAAGTTGCAATTGCATTGGATTGAACACCTGGCATTAAAAAACCTATAGATATTACTGTAATACCGGCAAATACTAGCGCGAATATTTTACCAAATTTGCCACCTATACCTTTCTCTATATAGAAAGCAGGACCACCTCTGTACTCTCCGTTTTCCTTCTGTTTATAGATTTGACCTAGTGTGGATTCTACAAACGCTGTGCTAGCGCCAATTAATGCAGTAACCCACATCCAAAATACTGCACCAGGTCCACCTATAAAAATTGCTGCAGAAACACCGACAATATTCCCAGTACCAACTCTGCCAGCAAGAGATAGGGATATGGCTTGAAAGCTAGAAATACCTTGTGGTGATTTTTCCCCTTTAAATAATAAGCGAATCATTTCTTTAAATTGCCTGATTTGTGCAAAACGAGACATGATTGAAAATAGTAATCCAGTAATTAATAATCCAAAGACGAGCGGTGGACTCCAAATGATTTTATCTAAAAAACTAATGATCTCTGAAAGCAAAATAATTCTCCTAACATAATGAATTTACACTAATTTTTGTAAGCGTTTCCACCGATTCTACACTTTTGAAAAATCTTAGCAAGTCTACATATTAAATTGCTAATCGTTTAATTCATTAAATTATTAAAATCATTTTCAAATGTTTATAAAAACAAAAAGAATAATGATATGGTATAAATGAATTTGAAAATTGTGTAAGTGCTTTGTTTTTAAGTTTTTTTAATTATTTAAATATAGGAGTATAAGTATGGATATATTTATAATACTTAGTTTGTTGGCGATATTTTTAGGGGGGCTAGTAAGAACATATTTTGGTTTTGGAGAAGCACTCATAAGTATGCCGTTACTAGCACTGATAGGTTTAGAAACACATACAACAATATCTCTAGTCGGTTTAGCAGGCTTATTTGTAGCAAGTTTAAATATATTTTCTGATTATAGAAGTATAAAATATAGTGTTTTATTTATTATGTTAGCAGGTAGTTTAGTTGGTATACCTATAGGTATTTGGATTTTAAGATATTTTAATACTGATATTGTGCAAATAATGTTAGGCGGGTTTTTAATTATTTATGGTACATATGCATTAAGTAAGTATTTTTTTCTAAATAATCGTATACGAATTGTATTAAAATCTAATATATGGTCTGGCATTACAGGTGTTGTTTCTGGAACCTTAGGTAGTCTATATAACTCTCATGGTGTTCCAGTTGTGATTTACGGGACTCTATCAAGTTGGCATATCAAAGATTTCAGAAGTACAATTCAAGCACACTTTTTCTTAACGGCAATATTTGTAGTTATGGGGCAAGGGTTTGGCGGTATATGGACAGAACAAACGATTCCTTTATTTTTATTATCATTACCTTGTTTAATTATTTCAGTGATAATAGGTAAATATTTATCTAAGTTAACGTCTTATAATCATTTTGAAAAATGGCTGTATCTATTTATCATCATATTGGGAGCGTTAATATTAATAACTTAAAAAATTACAAAGTATGATGCTTTTTATTATTAATATTGATAGTTACTTGGTCCATTATTGTATCATAATAAATAAAATCGCTTTAAACTACTACTTTACGATAAGCACTTTAAAACGATTTTATTATAACAACTTAAATCATTATTTAAGTTTATTTGAGTTAGTATTTATTCTTTTATTTAAAAGTACAAAGAATAAAATAAAGGCGATAGAAATCATGATGTGTCCTAAACCTGCGATACCTG
This sequence comes from Staphylococcus sp. 231237_7MaSpsaltlick, assembly GCF_043107035.1. Taxonomy (NCBI): domain Bacteria; kingdom Bacillati; phylum Bacillota; class Bacilli; order Caryophanales; family Staphylococcaceae; genus Staphylococcus; species Staphylococcus sp. 231237_7MaSpsaltlick. The sequence goes on along the minus strand of NZ_JBICNX010000033.1, from coordinate 13,262 downwards.
CTATTGCTGGGCTAACACTAAAACCTTTGATTGTCGCAATACCATTAATATATTGCATTGCTACTGTTACTAAAATACCTAAGTGGAATATATAGAAAAAGCTATTAAATAACTTACTATTTTTAGTTAATTTCAATTGATATTCAATTACCATAAATATTAAGAACATAATTGTACCTAAAACGAGTAAGTGTGTATGTGTAACATTTAATTGAGAATAACCACTAAAATTTTCGCCTTTAGACATTTCACGGTAAAAAAGGCCACTCAACATACCTAATAGCGTATAGAATGCTGAACTAAGCATTAATTTTTTCATTTTTCGACCTCCAATTTGTTAATAACTGTAATATAACTGGCTTATATGAACTCTATATGAACAAAGATAAAAAATATTAGGTCCATATATTTACTGTATGCAGTTATTAAAAGACGGAAAACAAAGAAAAGGAACTGTGTCTCAACTATATTATTAATATTAGAAGTTGTTTCAATGGTTCTATAATTAATAATTATTTTCAGAAAGTCTTTAAAATCTATAAGAGTTTGTATCGAATGATGGTTATGAAATATACGGCGTTACTTCATAATTATGAAGTGAAGAGGGATAATGTGATTAGTAAAATGTGCAGTTCATCATTACCTCCATTTATCAGATAAAGATGTAGCCTAAGCAATCAATTAATGTAAATTGATTGCTTAGGCTTATTTTAAAAGTTAACAGTGTTTTAATTTTTTTGTTGTGCCAGCAAAAGAGGGTAAATTGTATCAAGTATAGGCGTTTTTAAATTGTGCAATCGCGCTTTGTTGTATAAAAAACCTTGAATGCCTTCAATTTCTAGTGGTTTATCTTCTAAAATATCGTAGTACATACTCGTACCCATTTCGCTAGGATAACCTTCATAAATTGTCATAATTTCAGTTACGATTTTTTCTTCAAATATTACATTTTCAAATTTAGCAATTTCTGTACCTTCGCGTAATAAATTCTCACATAGATTTTTAATACCTGGGACAGTTAATACAGAAGCGGTAGAACGGCTCAAAGCAGTCACACTATTGATAGCTAAGTTCACAAGCAGTTTATACCAAATGGCTGCTTCTATATCATCAGTTAATTGAATTTTTAGCGGCGTATTTTCCAACTTTTTGCATAGTGCTTGTGTTTGAGGTGTATCCTTCAAAATTAATTTATGATCACGAAAATGAGTCACTTTATCCTTTTCTTTTTGCCCACTAATATACACAACAGCTTGATAAACGAATGGATGTGTAAACACCGATAATTGGCCATGACCATTTTGAGCTAAAATAATCATAGTATCTTGATGTAACAAGTGGTCTAATTTACTTAATACTTTTGACAGTTGGGGTATTTTTACTGCAATAAATATAACATCAAATTTCTCATGACAATCACTTAAAGCAGTTACTGTTAATTGATGGGGATTAGTTGAATCTCCATCTACAAAGAAATTAAGAGTTTGCTCGCGACGCCCCAATAATTTTAAGTTTGGTTGATTATGTTGGAGATCATATGCGATTGTACTGCCTACTGCGCCAGGACCAATAATAGCGAAATTGCTCATGTTATTTATTTCCTTTTCTAAAAAGTTTAGTTAGTATATGTATAACAATACAAATATATCAAATTGTGGAGTTGATTTTAATTGAAAACATTAGGCCAGTTACAAGCAGTTAAAGAACATAAAGAAAAAATTTCAATGGTTACGGCTTATGATTACCCAAGTGCTAAACAAGCTGAAGCAGCCCAGATAGATATCATATTAGTTGGAGACTCATTAGGCATGACAGTTTTGGGTTACGATAATACAGTGCAAGTAACTGTTGAAGATATGATACATCATGCTAAGGCAGTGCGTCGTGGTGCGCCTGACACTTATATCGTTGTTGACGTCCCATTTGGTGGTGTGGGCGTCACTGAACAATATGACTTAGAAATAGCAGTCAAACTATATCAACAAACTAATGCTAATGCGATTAAAGCAGAGGGCGCGCATTTAACAAATTATATTGAAAATTGCAGCCGTATGGGGATTCCAGTTGTTTCGCATTTAGGGCTTACGCCACAAAGTGTAGGTATTACCGGGTATAAAATGCAAGCAAGTAACAAAGAAGCGGCACAACAACTTCTGAATGATGCTCATGCAATCCAACAGGCTGGTGCAATCATGCTAGTATTAGAAGCTGTACCTGCTGATTTAGCATCAGAAATCACCAAACAACTAGATATACCTGTAATAGGTATTGGTGCAGGAAAAGGCACTGACGGACAAGTATTGGTTTACCATGATTTATTAAATTATGGTGTCGATCATAAAGCGAAATTTGTAAAACAATATGGTGATTTTTCAGTCGGTGTTGACGCATTAACTGAATATAACAAAGAAGTGAAATCTAGTCATTTTCCTGATGAAAATTATACTTATAAAAAACGTGTAATGGATGAGGATGTAAAATGACCAAAATAATTACGAGTATTAAAGAAATGAGACAGCTTACGAATGAATTACAACTTCAAGGCAATACTATCGGCTTTGTTCCTACCATGGGGGCATTACATGATGGACACTTAAAGATGATGGCTCAATCTGCTGATGAAAATGATGTGACGGTAATTAGTATTTTTGTGAATCCTTTACAATTTGGGCCGAATGAAGACTTAGCTTCTTATCCAAGAGATATTGATGCTGATGCAACTAAAGCCCAATCAGTAAACGTTGACTATATATTTCATCCAAGCGAGAAAGAAATGTATCCACAAAATCCGACGATTGAAGTGAAAGCAGGGCGTCTTGCGACAGTGTTGGAAGGCGCTGAGAGGCCAGGACATTTTGATGGCGTAGTTACTATTGTTAATAAATTATTTAATGTTGTACGTCCTAATAAAGCATATTTTGGTAAAAAAGATGCACAGCAGTTAGCTATCATTGAAAAAATGGTAGATGATTTCAATCATCCAATTAAAATTATTGCTGTAGATATCGTAAGAGAAGAAGATGGATTAGCCAAAAGCTCACGTAATATTTATTTAACAGAACAAGAACGTTTAGAAGCGCCACATTTATTTCAAAGTCTCCGTTTAGCACAATCGATGTACGAACAAGGAGAGAGAGAAAGTGAAAAATTAATTGAAAAAACACGTGAATATATTGAGCAACATACGAGTGGCAATATTGAAACAGTTGCTATTTATAGCTATCCTCAACTAATCAAACAAGAACAAATAAATGGGAAAATCTTCATCTCATTAGCGGTTAAATTTAGTAAAGCGCGTTTGATAGACAACATAATTATAGGTAACTAATTAGCTCAATATAACCGATGAGCTTAATGCATTTTATTAGAAATTAATCTTATCGTAATATACATTTTACATTTCGACAGTGTTGTTTTATCATATGCTATGAGAGATATATATCGAGAAGCATTTTTATGATAGTAAGAAAGTATTATAGGGTATGAATATATTAGGAACAGAATAACTGGTATCTTATAAACTAAAAAATATTATAAATTGCTATTAAAAAGTGATGATTGAAAGGTGGAAAAATAATGAGTGAATCAAACTCTAAAGACGTTATTTTAATTGGCGCGGGTGTTTTAAGTACAACATTCGGGACAATGTTAAAAGAACTTGCACCAGATTGGAATATTAAACTTTTTGAAAGACTCGACAAACCTGCTATAGAAAGTTCAAATGAACGTCATAATGCTGGTACTGGACATGCCGCACTATGTGAATTAAATTACACAGTTGAACAAAAAGATGGCTCAATAGACGTAGAAAAAGCGAAAGAAATAAATGAACAATTTGAGATTTCGAAACAATTTTGGTCTCATTTAGTAAAAAGTAAACAAATCGCAAATCCACAAGAATTTATTCGCCCTTTACCACACATTAGCTTTGTGCAAGGCGATAAAAACGTAAATTTCTTGAAAAGACGTTATGAAGCATTATCTCCATTATCCATGTTTAAAGGCATTGAATACACTGAAGACCACGAAAAATTAAGAGAGTGGATGCCATTGATGATGGAAGGTCGTGACCCAAATGAAATAGTTGCGGCTAGTAAAATTGATGAAGGTACAGATGTGAACTTCGGTGAGCTTACTAGAAAAATGGCTAAAAACTTAAGCGAACATGAAAATGCACAGCTTTTCTATAAACATGAAGTTCAAGACTTTAGCCGTCGTAAAGATGGTAAGTGGGAAGTTAAAATTAAAGACTTAAAAACTAAAAAAGTAGAACATCATATTACAGATTATCTATTTATCGGTGCCGGTGGTGCAGCAATCCCTTTATTACAAAAAACTGGAATTCCAGAAAGCAAACACTTAGGTGGTTTCCCAATTACAGGAGAATTCTTAGTATGTAATAATCCTGAAATTGTAGATAAACATGAAGTAAAAGCTTATGGTAAAGAACCAGAAGGTACACCGCCAATGACTGTACCTCACTTAGACAGACGTTATATTCAAGACGAAAATTCATTATTATTCGGACCATTTGCAGCTATCGGTCCAAAATTCTTGAAAAATGGTTCTAACTTGGATTTATTCAAATCAATTAATCCAAGTAATGTGATTACGATGTTATCTGCCGCTGCTAAGAATTTTCCATTAATTAAATATTCAATTCAAGAAGTATTAGCGAAAAAAGAAGATCGAATGAAAGAATTACGTCGATTTGTGCCTGATGCTAAAGAAGAAGATTGGGATATCTTACAAGCTGGTAAACGTGTTCAAGTTATTAAAGATACTAAAGAACATGGTAGAGGATTTATTCAATTTGGTACAGAAGTTGTTAATTCTAAAGACCATTCTGTCATCGCATTATTAGGAGAATCACCAGGTGCTTCAACATCAGTATCTGTTGCATTAGAAGTAATTGAACGAAACTTCCCTGGTCAGCTTAAACAATGGGAACCAAAACTTAAGGAAATGATTCCATCTTATGGTAAATCATTAATTGAAGACTATGCGTTATTGAAACAAATCCGTCAAGCTAACGACACAGAACTTCAATTAAATAATAAATAATAAAATTACTTTTACCTCGAGACACGTTTGTGTTTCGAGGTTTTTTGTGTTGAGAAAACCTTCTATAGGGAGTGTCTATTTTTAAAAATAAGTTTTTTAAGAACCTTATAAATATTATAATTCATCAAAAAATTATTCAGCGATTTGATGATATTATGAAAAATATTAATTGCTATAATTATTTTAATTTTTAAACTATTGTAAAATGGCTTTACATTGTGTGCCATTGAAAATATAATTAATAGTGGCTCGCATTACTCATGAAAAAAATAATTAAATATAATAAATTTTGTGTAGGGAGATCTCATTTAGATATCATGGTAAATAATTGAAATTGATGCTGCTTATACATAGGAAAACTTTGTTGTCTTGTCTTTATATATGATGTAAATAGTATCTATATTTCAAACACTATGTATTTACAGCCCCATTTAAAATTTCAACAAGTTTAGACTACACTTAAAATACTTCAAGTTTAAAAACAATACAATTTAAAGAATGATATCGAAATGACACTTTCTCTTCTTTGTCATTTAATTGTGCGTTATAAAAAATCAAACGCAATCAAATGTGCACGTTTGATTGTGTGAATTATGTAAATAATTACAAAAAACTCTTGCATTTATTTTTAAATTGAGTAATATTGAGTTGTGAAAAAGTATATTTGAGGTGGGAAAATTATGAAAAATAGACAAGGTTTTTTGCCTAATAGACTGAATAAATACTCTATTAGGAAATTTACAGTTGGGACTGCATCGTTATTAATCGGAGCTACTTTAGTTATGGGGGTAGGTAATGAAGCTCAAGCGGATGAATTAGACTCAATAACTAGTGATAATGCTAGTACCAAAGATAAAGGTGAAGCTTTAGATATAAATGATATTAAAAGTGTAGAGGAAAATAATTCTACAGAAGAAAAAACAGAAGAAGTGGAAAGTGAAAGTAAAGATACACTAACACAAGAAAAAACTGAAAATTCCAAAAACGAACCAGAGGAATCGACAGTAAATGAGAACAGTGATAATCAAATAGAAAATGAAAAATCTGAAACAGAAGAAGTAACTAGTGAAAAACCTGAAACAGAAAAAGTAACTAGTGAAAAATCTAAAACAGAAGAAACGAATACTGAACAAAAAGACAGTGACCATACTAATACAGTTGAAGATCAAACATCGTCTTCGGTTTACTCAGAACCTGAAACAGTAAATGATAAAGATGCAACAAAAGAAAATAGTAATGAGGAAGCAAATAAAAGTAATCTACCATCTAAGACTGAAAGACCATCAACTGAAATTGCTGAAAAAACAAATTCAGTAAAAACAGAAAAACCACTTAATAAGAATTCTGATAGTGAGAAAGCATCAAAAACAAAGCAACCACAGAAAGATAACAATAAACAAGTTACAAAATCACAAAAGACAGATGTTAAAAACGACAAAGTAGAAACTTCTGGAAGTTCAACATCTGCGTCTAAAGTTGATAAGTCGAAGGCAATAACTATAAAAGACAAGAAAAAAACTGAAAATACTAAATCAAAATTAGAAACAAAATTAGCAACAACTAAAGACAAAAAATCTACCGTTGAATCTTTTTTAAATAGCCAGTTATCGGAAACTGAAACAAAAGCTATCATGGACAATACAGATATTAATTATGAGACTGCTACGGATGAAGAAATTAACACTGAAATTTTAAAAGCTTCGATTATCGAACTTGTTAATAATCAAGAAAGTGTAACAACACTTGCTACACCAACACGTACAATGTTTAGAGCGATGGCTACACCGACAGCGCTAGCTGCAGCAGTAGATCAAAGTGAAGAAGTAGAAAAATCATTAGGTTATTTAGATAATTATACGTTTGCATCATTAATATTTGATCCAGGTTCACTAGATAACGAAACAACACTAAACAGCAATGTTATTCCGTTCGATATCCATAGTTATATGTCAGGATCCAACTCTGGTGATAGATATAAAATTGACTTGAAATTAGACCCAATTATAGCTAAACATGTCACAAAGATAACGGTAAATCCAGCAGGTAGAAGTAAACCAGTTGAATTTATTAGATTAACTGATGAAAATGGAAAAGTTACTAATACATGGGAAGTAAACTTTATTAGAGCTAATGATGGTTTATTTGGTGGAGCGGAAATTTTATCACAATATACAGCAACAAACGGTAAAATTGAACTTGATGATACAGTAGCGAATATTTTAAAAAACGCTGGTAGTTTAGATAATAATAAATTAAATTATCAAATGTTTGTACGTGACTCGACAGGAAATAGAATCGTACGTACATCTGAAAGTAGTGGTTATTTCTTAACAAGTGCAGATAGTGATTTAGTTGGATTAGAAAAAGCTGTATCAAGTGAGAACAGTAATACATTTAAAGCGAGCAGTGGTTCAGCTACTTATGATGATGCTCCAGGAGAATACGGCGGTTTTATTATTGATCAACAAATTATGAAAGATGGTCTATTTTCTTACAGCAAAACAAGAAGTAATCAATGGTCATACCATTATCAAATAGATAAAGATTTATTACCATATATCGAAAGTGTGGAATTACACAAATATGATTATAAAGGCTTAGGTGGTTTTGACAAAACATATCATGAAGATGATAAAGTTGCAGATCTAACTTTAGATGCAAGAGGGAATGGTTCGATTACTAGTGATAATTTAAATAAACTTATTGAATTTAATAACCTTTTACCTGAACCAGTAGGTGTTAGAATAGTAATTAAATTAAACCAAAGTGTAAATAATATTTTAACTAAAGATGCAGAATATGATGCACAAGGAAACTTAATTAGAGAAACTACTAAACAAAAAGAAGACTTTACATTTGCAGGTTATTTAACTGATAGTAAAGGGTCACTTATCAATAATACTTTAGGTACATCGACTTTAGCCTTACAAGATTATGATAAAGACGGATTGTTAGATAGATACGAGCGCCAAGTATCACTTTCTAATCCTGAAAACAATGACACAGACGGAGACGGTAAAAATGATGGGGATGAAGTCATCAACTATAAAACTTCTCCATTAGTTGGTAAACCTGAAGCAGCTGATATTACTAATAAAGATACAGTTGTAACTGGTTCAGTTCCATTAAAAGAAGGTGCCGCATCACAAACAGCTAAAGTTATAGATGCAAATGGTAAAGTGATTGGAACATCAACAGTCAATTCTGATGGCAGATTCTCTGTTTCAATCCCTCAATCGCCTGAAGGTACATATACAATTGCAATAGATTCGCCTAACTATGAAAATGATGAAGTTAGTACATTTAACATTATTGATATTTCTAAAGTACCTACACCATCAATTAATCCAGTTGACGATAACGATACAGAAATACAAGTCAATGGAACGGCAGGTGCGACTGTCACAGTTCGAGATAATAATAATAATGAAATTGGCTCAGTTCAAATACCTAGTGATGGTTCAGCAGCAACTATCGTACTAAACCAGCCCTTAACAGCTGGTACAGTTTTAACAGCAACAGCTAGTAAAGATGGAAAAACAAGTGAAATTTCAGACCAAATTACAGTTACAGATGAAACAGCGCCAGATGCGCCAGTGATTAATCCAATAACAAGTAATGATAAACAAGTTACAGGTACAGCTGAACCTAATTCATCAGTAACAGTTGGCTTCTCAGGTGGAGGTAAAGTTTCAGTAACTGCTGATGATCAAGGTAACTTTACAGTTAATATACCAAATGGTGTAATTCTTGAAGGTGGAGAAGAATTTAAAGCAATTTCAACAGATAAAGCAGGTAATGAATCAGCTATAACAACAACCACTGTTAAAGATATGAAAGCACCAGATGCTCCAATAATTAAAGATGTAACTAGTAATAGTAATCGCGTAACAGGAACAGCCGAAGCAAATTCGACAGTTAAAGTTACTTTCCCAAGTGGAACAGTCGTAGAAACAACAGCAGATGACAACGGTAACTTTACAGTTAATATTCCATCAGATGAAGGATTAGAAGGTGGCGAAACGATTCAAGCAACATCAACAGATGACGCAGGTAACGTTTCACAATCTGGTAATACTACAGTAACAGATGCAACAGCACCAGATGCTCCACAAATAAGTCATGTAACAAGCGTGAGTACGGAAGTAACAGGAACAGCCGAAGCGAATTCGACAGTTAAAGTTACTTTCCCAAGTGGAACAGTTGTAGAAACAACAGCAGATGACAATGGTAACTTTACAGTTAATATTCCATTAGATGAAGGGTTAGAAGGTGGCGAAAGGATTCAAGCAACATCAACAGATGCGACAGGAAATGTTTCCAGCCCTGGTTCAACAACAGTCACAGACGAAACAGCACCAGCGCCACCAACGGTTAATGGTGTGACAAGCGAAGATGCACAAGTAACAGGAACAGCCGAAGCAAACTCAACAGTGACAATTAAGTTCCCTAATGGCGTAACAGTTTCTGGTGAAGCAGATAGCGATGGAAATTATAGAATTGCTATTCCAGATGAAGTTGATTTAGTAGGTGGGGAAGAAATACAAGTCATATCAACAGATGATGCTGGTAATGAAACAGCACCAGTAGTTACAACTGTAACTGACGTGACAGCACCAGATGCACCTACAGTGAAAGATGTGACAAGCGAAGATGCACAAGTCAGAGGAACAGCAGAAGCAAATTCAACAGTAACAATAACGTTCCCAGATGGTACTACAGCAACTGGTACAACCGATGACCAAGGAAATTATATTGTTAATATTCCTGAAAGAATTGATTTAACAGGTAATGAATTATTGAAAGTTACTGCATCAGATTCTAGAGGTAATATTTCACCTGAAGTTTCAACAACGGTCGTAGATGCAACAGCTCCAAAAGCACCAGTATTAAATGAAGTATCAAGCGAAGATACACAAGTAACAGGAACAACAGAAGCGAATTCAACAGTTACAGTAACATTCCCAGGTGGCGTGACAGTTAATGTAGACGCAGATAATCAAGGTAATTTTAGTGTCTCAATTCCGGACAATGTTGTATTAACAGGTGGAGAACAAATTCACGCTATTGCACAAGATAAAGCTAATAATAAATCTGAACAAGCAACAACAACAGTTGTAGACGCAACGGCACCACATACACCAACAGTGGAAGAAATAACAAGTGAAGATACACAAGTCAAAGGTACTGCAGAGCCAGGATCAGAAGTAACCGTAACATTCCCAGATGGCACAACAGCAATAGGTACAGCAGATGACGAAGGAAAATACACAATAGATATTCCAAATGAAATTGATTTAGTAGGTGGAGAAGAACTATTAATAGCTTCTATTGATAATAACGGTAATATTTCTGATTCTGTAAAAACAACAGTAGTAGACACAACGGCGCCAGAAGGACCAACGGTGAATGAGGTAACAAGTGAAGATACACAAGTCAAAGGTACTGCAGAGCCAGGCTCAACGGTAACCGTAACGTTCCCAGACGGTACAACAGCAACAGGTACAGCGGATGACCAAGGCAACTACACAGTAGAAATTCCATCAAATGTGGACTTAAATGGTGGAGAAGAGCTTGTAGTTACTTCTAAAGATAAAGAGGGCAACACATCCGAAGAAGCGACGACAACAGTAGTAGACACAACAGCACCAGAAGCACTAACGGTGAACGAAGTGACAAGTGAAGATACACAAGTCAAAGGTACTGCAGAGCCAGGCTCAACGGTAACCGTAACATTCCCAGATGGCACAACAGCAACTGGTACGGCAGATGACCAAGGCAACTACACAGTAGAAATCCCATCAAATGTAAACTTAGATGGTGGAGAAGAACTCGTAGTTACTTCTAAAGATAAAGATGGTAATACATCCGAAGAAGCAACGACAACAGTAGTAGACACAACAGCACCAGAAGCACCGACGGTGAACGAAGTAACAAGCGAAGACACAACAGTTAGTGGCACAGCGGAACCAGGTTCAACAGTAACCGTAACATTCCCAGATGGCACAACAGCAACAGGTACAGCGGATGAAAAAGGCAACTATATAGTAGAAATTCCAACAAATGTAGATTTGGATGGTGGAGAAGAACTCGTAGTTACTTCTAAAGACAAAGATGGTAATACATCCGAAGAAGCAACAACAACAGTTACTGACACAACAGCGCCAGAGGCACCAACGGTGAATGAAGTGACAAGTGAAGATACACAAGTCAAAGGAACAGCAGAGCCAGGCTCAGAAGTAACCGTAAGATTCCCAGATGGCACAACAGCAACAGGTACAGCTGATGAAGAAGGCAACTACACAGTAGAAATTCCAACAAATGTAAACTTGGATGGTGGAGAAGAACTCGTAGTTACTTCTAAAGATAAAGATGGTAATACATCCGAAGAAGCAACGACAACAGTAGTAGACACAACAGCGCCAGAAGCACCAACGGTGAATGAGGTAACAAGTGAAGACACAACAGTTAGTGGCACAGCGGAACCAGACTCAGAAGTAACCGTAACATTCCCAGACGGCACAACAGCAACAGCTACAGCTGATGAAGAAGGCAACTACACAGTAGAAATTCCATCAAATGTAGACTTGGATGGTGGAGAAGAGCTTGTAGTTACTTCTAAAGATAAAAATGGTAATACATCCGAAGAAGCGACGACAACAGTAGTAGACACAACAGCACCAGAAGCACCAACGGTGAACGAAGTGACAAGTGAAGATACACAAGTCAAAGGTACTGCAGAGCCAGGATCAGAAGTAACTGTAACATTCCCAGATGGCACAACGGCAACAGCTACAGCTGATGAAGAAGGCAACTACACAGTAGAAATTCCATCAAACGTAAAATTAGATGGAGATGAAACAATCAGAGTTGTAGCAGAAGATAAAGATGGTAATACATCATCTGAAGTGACGACAACAGTTACTGACGCAACAGCGCCAGATGCACCGACGGTGGAAGAAGTAACAAGTGAAGATACCCAAGTCAAAGGAACAGCGGAACCAAGATCAGAAGTAACCGTAACGTTCCCAGACGGAACAACAGCGACTGGTACGGCTGATGACGAAGGCAACTATACAGTAGAAATCCCATCAAATGTGGACTTGAATGGTGGAGAAGAGCTTGTAGTTACTTCTAAAGATAAAAATGGTAATACATCATCTGAAGTGACGACAACAGTTACTGACACAACAGCGCCAGAAGCACCAACGGTGAATGAGGTAACAAGTGAAGATATACAAGTCAAAGGAACAGCAGAACCAGGATCAACGGTAACAGTAACGTTCCCAGACGATACAACAGCAACAGGTACAGCGGATGACCAAGGGAACTATACAGTAGAAATTCCAACAAATGTAGACTTGGATGGTGGAGAAGAACTCGTAGTTACTTCTAAAGATAAAGATGGCAACACATCCGAAGAAGCAACGACAACAGTTACTGATACAACAGCGCCAGAAGCACCAACGGTGAACGAAGTAACAAGTGAAGATACAACAGTTAGTGGCACAGCGGAACCAGGTTCAACAGTAACCGTAACATTCCCAGATGGCACAACAGCAACAGGTACAGCGGATGACCAAGGCAACTACACAGTAGAAATTCCATCAAATGTGGACTTAAATGGTGGAGAAGAGCTTGTAGTTACTTCTAAAGATAAAGATGGCAACACATCCGAAGAAGCGACGACAACAGTAGTAGACACAACAGCACCAGAAGCACCGATGGTGAACGAAGTAACAAGTGAAGACACAACAGTTAGCGGAACAGCAGAACCAGGTTCAACGGTAACCGTAACGTTCCCAGACGGTACAACAGCAACAGGTACGGCAGATGACCAAGGCAACTACACAGTAGAAATCCCATCAAATGTAAACTTAGATGGTGGAGAAGAACTCGTAGTTACTTCTAAAGATAAAGATGGCAACACATCCGAAGAAGCGACGACAACAGTAGTAGACACAACAGCACCAGAAGCACCGACGGTGAACGAAGTAACAAGCGAAGATACAACAGTTAGTGGCACAGCGGAACCAGGTTCAACAGTAACCGTAACATTCCCAGATGGTATAACAGCAACAGGTACAGCGGATGACCAAGGGAACTACACAGTAGAAATTCCATCAAATGTAGACTTGAATGGTGGAGAAGAGCTTGTAGTTACTTCTAAAGATAAAGATGGCAACACATCCGAAGAA
>NZ_JBICNX010000339.1:0-481 GCF_043107035.1 Staphylococcus sp. 231237_7MaSpsaltlick | reverse complement strand
ATCAGGTACATCAGCCAATCAAAGAATGCGTTGGTAAGGCATTAGATGAAGGAGTTGTTGTAGCTGCAATTTGTGGTGCAGTGGATGCTTTAGCTAGTAGTGGCTATTTAGATACTAGGAAACACACGAGTAATAACTTAGAATATACTAAAATGATATGTCCTAATTATAAAGGTGAAAAATATTTTGAAATGAAGTCGGCTGTGTCTGATGAAAATTTAATTACTGCGTCAGGTATTGCGTCACTAGAATTTGCTCGGGAGGTACTAAAAAAGGTTGAAGTATTTGAACCAGATACATTAGCAGCATGGTATAAGTTAAATAAAACTCATAAAACTGAATATTTTTATCAGTTAATGGAATCAATTGATTTATCCAAATAGTTTGAAAAGCCCTTCATCAATGTGAAAGGCTTATATCGTAGATAATCGCATATTATAGGAGTATTTTTGATTTAGTCAAAGACATTTATGTTCTGAAA
>NZ_JBICNX010000338.1:0-481 GCF_043107035.1 Staphylococcus sp. 231237_7MaSpsaltlick | reverse complement strand
GAAATACACCTAAACTTCCATTCTTAATAAGTTCATTAATATAAATTTTAAGATTCTCAATATATATACTACTTCTTTGATTTTCAATACGAGGATAACAAGGTAATATTCTAGATAACTTAATCAACTTACTAAAATTACCCGGAGCTGATTCACCATAAATCATTGGTGGTCGTAAAATTGCTACCTTAAATTCTTTCGACTGAATATCACATAAGGCTTCTTCTGCACGTAATTTAGATATACCATAAGAAGTCGTAGGTTCCTTTTTAGTTTTGTTGTTTATAATAACATGTTTGTCTACTTCGCCTTCAAGACCAAATACTGACATTGTGCTAAAAAATAAAAATTGATTTACTCCTTCATTTTTTGCCTTTTCAGCTAACTCTTTAGTTAAATGGTAATTTACATTCATATAATCCAACATAGTAGCATTTGGGTTATTATTATGTACGATTGCAGCTAAATGTATCACAACGTT
>NZ_JBICNX010000337.1:0-483 GCF_043107035.1 Staphylococcus sp. 231237_7MaSpsaltlick | reverse complement strand
AAGTATCTGAATTTATACATAAATCATATTCACTTAATTCAGCTCTGGTGATATCTGTATATTGCTGATAAAATGCTGCACGTGATTGCTCTTGCTGTTGAATAAATGCTTTTGCATTTTCTTCACTTTGTCCTGCAATTTTAACTGCTCGTTCGATTTTCTTAGTAATATTAGGCGCGTAAACATATACATTTAAGAATGAACATACATCTCTTAATATATAATCTGACCCTCTTTCCATTAGTATACACGGCCCTTTGTGCACTATATTTAAAATAACTGCCTTATAACCATCAATAATTTTTTCTGTGTCTATTTCCGCTACTTCACCATATTGATCAAAGTTATGGAGAACTTGTGTATCAATTTCGAGATATTTGGCAGTTTCGATTAATAAATCTTCTTCTCCATAAAATGGAATATTTAATGTTTCTGCTAACTTTCTAGCAATTAAACGTGCGCCGCTCCCGTATTCACTTGTGA
>NZ_JBICNX010000336.1:0-484 GCF_043107035.1 Staphylococcus sp. 231237_7MaSpsaltlick | reverse complement strand
CTAAACATATGCCATAAAATACCTAAATTTTGTGCACATACAGAAATAATAAATAATATTATACTTAATCCGACAATTTTAAAACTATTAACTAAACTTGTCATAATAAAACTCCTTAACAATAATTAAGGAGACTTATATACTAGCCAAAAATTTGTGAAAGCGTGCCTCCAATAATTAATATTATTATAATGATTAACCACCATTTTTTTGCAGCAAATTCCCAAAAGTTTATAGGAGCAGGAGTATAAAATTTATCATCAGTACCTTCTAATTCATCTTTACCATTAACTAAATTATCAAGACTAACGTCAAATAGTTTAGCTAAATTGTTAAGCATCTGAATATTAGGTTCTAAAGACCCTTGTTCCCACTTTGAAACAGACTGTCTCGTAGTATTTAATTTCTCAGCTAAAGCTTCCTGCGTTAAACCAGAATTTTTTCTGTATTTTCTAATTTGCTCTGCAAGTCTCATATATAAGTC
>NZ_JBICNX010000335.1:0-485 GCF_043107035.1 Staphylococcus sp. 231237_7MaSpsaltlick | reverse complement strand
AATATCACTATAAGTGTTGTTATATCACCTTTAGAATTCACGTAATAATATATTAACCACCTGCGCCACCATAACCAATATGTACATCGGTTACGTTATCGTTATTTGTATTAAACATTACGCCTATATCATTATTTGGTCTATAAACATATATATCATTTGAATTTTCATGTGTTTTCATCAATTGAATAAAAGAGATTAAAAAGTATTTGAATATTGAAATCAAGATCATAGTCATTATAATCTTCATATAAACATTTACTTTGT
The DNA here is from genome assembly GCF_043107035.1 of Staphylococcus sp. 231237_7MaSpsaltlick. Lineage (NCBI taxonomy): Bacteria > Bacillati > Bacillota > Bacilli > Caryophanales > Staphylococcaceae > Staphylococcus > Staphylococcus sp. 231237_7MaSpsaltlick. The sequence goes on along the minus strand of NZ_JBICNX010000335.1, from coordinate 218 downwards.
TTATAAATGAAAGCATCAGTATATTGAATGCTTTTAGCTAAAATATCAATTTTATTCTTCTTCACTCACATTTTAATACTCTTTATACTTTTTATTGTGATAGTGATTCTAAAATCATTTGTAGTGGTCTTTATTTTTATAAAAATAGAAATTCAAGTATATACATATCAATCCAACAAGTATTAATACACCATGACTTATAATTTCTAATACTAAAG
>NZ_JBICNX010000334.1:0-486 GCF_043107035.1 Staphylococcus sp. 231237_7MaSpsaltlick | reverse complement strand
GGCTTAATATCCAAAGTAGTAAACCCATTGTTTTGTCATCTTGACTTACTGGTACAAACGCTTGTGGTTCCTTTGATTGATTTATTAAATCCATACTGTTCACTCCTGTTTTAGTTATTCTGGGTCTCCATTCTCATCATATTTCGTTACGTTGCCGTCCGAATCTATGATATAAGAACCTGCAAGTTCTCCATCTTTATCTGTGAATGAGAATCCCCAATCTCCGTTATCTTGCTGTTCTGGCTCTTTGTAAGTATATTCTGAGGTATCCAATGTGTGTCCTTCATAATCTTCGACTTTATCGATAACATTTTCTCTAGTTACACTGCCGCTATCGTTATCATCACTTGTTTCATCACTACTATCATCTGAGCTAGAGTTACTGCTCTCATTAGAACTGTTTGATTCTGAAATAACACTAGTCCACTCATTGATTTCATTTTGTGATAAATCTTGAAGTTTAACTGTTTTTGGATTATTTAGAAT
>NZ_JBICNX010000333.1:0-487 GCF_043107035.1 Staphylococcus sp. 231237_7MaSpsaltlick | reverse complement strand
CACATATTTTGGCTATTTATATTACACTTACATAACAAAACGTTACAAAAGAAAAGATACTTTGTAACATTGAAATACTACTGTTTTGTTTTGTAATGCATAATTCTTTCATTGTTTTCAAAATATATTGTGTATAGTACTGTTATATTAAGCTTTATACCTTTATTATCGAATGCTCTCACATAGTCTGAATTATTACAGCAAATCTTTTTGTTACATAAATGTAAAATAATAAAAGGACAAAAAAATTATATTTTGGAGTAAAACTTGCAAATTTTTTTGTCTAAAATTAAAAAAGACCACTGTTTTGTGGCCTTTTAGTATACTTTATTATTTTATTCAACATTCAAAACATTACATTATATTACAGAAATAACTATACATTTTAAACATTATATATCATTTTACGCCAAGAATTTGAAGATTTCTCTATCGTATAATTTCAATGTTTTCATATAAAATGTATTGATCAAATACCCCATTACAA
>NZ_JBICNX010000332.1:0-487 GCF_043107035.1 Staphylococcus sp. 231237_7MaSpsaltlick | reverse complement strand
GTAGCATAGTCTGTTTTATTTGATTTTAAAAGTGTATATAATTTTTCAAGTGCATCTGAAGGTAACCAATCATCGCCATCTACAAACATTATATATTTCCCTTTACTTAAATCAATTGATAGGTTACGAGGTTCTGCCGGCGTGCCTGAATTTTCATCTAATTGTACAAATTGATAATTAACAAAGCTTTCGATTTGTTTAGATACAATATCAGGTGTACTATCCGTGGAACAATCATCTACAACTATTATTTCAAAATCACTTTTATCCATTGTTTGATTTAATATACTATCTAGTGTTTTTTTAATAAACTTTTCTTTATTATAAGTACTTATTAGTACGCTAACTTTAATTTTATTATTCTTTGTGTCATTTTTTATAATTTTCATTTTTTACTCCTATATCATTTTGTAATATTTATTCTTTTTATAATTCAATTAGTTATAATTATCATAATATAAATAATGCACTTTTGTATTTAACTCTA
>NZ_JBICNX010000331.1:0-490 GCF_043107035.1 Staphylococcus sp. 231237_7MaSpsaltlick | reverse complement strand
ATGTAATAGAGCAAATCAATCTAGCTTTAGGTAGTAGATTTGATGACAAGTTACATAGTGTATTAACTGGTGCAAGTAATAAAGGTATTGAGTGGATTCATCCATATATTGATGAGGAGGGAGAACTCAAGTTTTTTAGAGTACCAGCTGAGCAAGCAGTACCGATATGGAAAGATAGAGAGCACGAAAAACTCGAAGCATTTATACGTTTTTATAAAATTGAAGACGAAATGAAAGTAGAATACTGGGACGAAACATTCATTAATTATTATATATATGATAATGGAAGTTTAATAAGAGATTACTCACGTAATTTAAGAAGTCAAGAAACTCATTTTAGTACTGGTTCATGGGGGCGTATTCCTTTTATACCATTTAAAAATAACGATGCCGAAAGCTCAGATTTGTTTATGTATAAAACTCAAATAGATGCATATAATAGGCGTTTATCTGATACAGCAAATATGTTTAAAGAATCGAATGAATTAAT
>NZ_JBICNX010000330.1:0-491 GCF_043107035.1 Staphylococcus sp. 231237_7MaSpsaltlick | reverse complement strand
AACTTTACTAGGTGTTCTAGCTGTTTTCACACATGTGTATTTCATTAGTCGTCCTCCGTTTCCATATTCGCTTTAAGTTTAAATTTATTAAGCTCTTTCATAGCTACTCGCAATTCTTTAGCTGCTCGTTCTACTCTTTTAGTTAACAAGGTAAGTTCGTTCATATTCTCTATATTTAATTTTGCTTCCATTTTATATTTAGTCATTCACTCACTGTCCTTTTCTTTTAATTTAATTGAATATCCTTTTTCATCTCTAACTAACTCTTTTCCATATCTTTCATTACAGTTATTACAACTAAAAGCTAAATGTATCGGTATATTATTTACGTACAAATATTCATACTCTGTGTCCCAACTTCCACAGTTAGCACATTGTATTAAGTCATTATATTTACGTTCTGCCTCTTCCTTACTCTCTGCCTCAACCACAGTAAACGTTTCATTCTCACGTGCTTTAGTTACATGAGTGAAAGGGTGACCGGTTGAATC
>NZ_JBICNX010000032.1:0-34418 GCF_043107035.1 Staphylococcus sp. 231237_7MaSpsaltlick | reverse complement strand
CATGACAGAAGTGACGTAAACACTCGTAAAGATGATACTGATTTATCACATCAAGATAAAGATGCAGCTGACAAGCGAACTGCAGATGATAAACATAATGGTAAAGGGTCTGCCATTGCTGGTGGCGCAGCAGCAGCTGGTGCAGGTGCTTATGCTGCAAATAAACACAATAACGACAAGCATTCTTCGAAAGAACAGCATGTTGATGATCAAAATGATACTACAAATCGTGAGCAAGACGCTACACAGACAGGTGGTACTACTGCTGGTGCTGGCACAGGCTCATATGCTGCAAATAAGGATGATGCTGATAATAGAGTCAATGATCCAGAGCACAATAAAAATAACAAGGAACAACATGAGCAAAATGGATCAACCGATTCAAAAGATGGTTCCAAGAAAAAAGGCGCTGCTATTGCTGGCGGTGCTGCTGCAGCGGGCGCAGGTGCAGGTGCTTATGCTGCTAGCAAATCAAACAAAGATAAAAACGCAGAAAGTAACACTGCAGACAATAAATCAAACGAATCACAATCAAAAGAACAACATAATGAAGAAAAGAACAACGGTAAATCTAAGAAAAAAGGTGCCGCAGTCGCTGGTGGTGCTGCAGCGGGTGCTGGTGGCGCCGCAGCAGCTTCAAAAGCAAGTGGTTCCGGTTCTAATGGAAATGGCGGAAACAATCATCAAAATAATAGTAATAATAATAACGATGATTACAAACGTAAAAAGAAAAAAGGCGGCTTATTAGGTAAATTATTACCAATTTTAGCAGCAATCTTAATTTTGGCGGCAATTGGTATTTTCGGTGGCATGGCCTTAACTGGAAATAATGATGATAAGAGTGCTAACGATGATAAAAAAGTAGCTGATAATAAAGACAAAGACGGAGATAAAGATAAAAAAGCTGATTCTGATAAAGATAAAGATAAGTCTAGTGATGACAAGTCTAAAAGTTCAGATGACAGTGAAAAATCATCTGGTGCGTCTGACGGTAGCGACTCTGACTCTGATCAAGCTACAAGTGATTCAGATTCATCTGACAACAGTAGTCAAAGCAGTGGTTCTGATCAAGCTACAAATGGTTCTGATTCTAGTGATCAAAGTGCTAGTGATAGTAACTCAAGTGGTGCAGCTACTGACCAAGGTCAATCTAGCTCTTCTAACAGCGATGATCAGTCAACAAGTGGCCAAAATAGTTCCCAAGATTCACAACAATCAACAAACACTTCAGGACAACGTACTCATGTTGTAAATGGTCAAAACTTATATAGAATTGCTATTCAATATTATGGTGAAGGAACACCTGAAAATGTCGAAAAAATAAGACAAGCTAACAACCTTTCAGGCAATGATATACACAATGGTCAACGTTTAGTAATTCCACAATAATAAAATTTTAAAGTGATACTAGCATTAATACACACGCTTTAAATAGGCGAGTTAATCTTATTCTTTGGATTAGCTCGCCTTAATTTATACATTGAAAATTTCCTGCAGCAATTAATGATATTGGTATATGATTAACTACTTTAAGTTATTGTTTAAAAATATGTTTATCTTACAATTATATATTCTAAATTTAAACAGTTGATATATAGAAGTTTCAGTTTCTTTCATTTGGTTTTTTTATAACTACTGGTATAATATATGAGTGGTTAAAGGAGGACAATTACGTATGCAAACAGTCGAAAGTATCATCATAGGCGGAGGTCCTTGTGGACTAAGTGCCGCTATCGAACAAAAAAGAAAAGGTATCGAAACATTAGTTATTGAAAAAGGTAACGTCGTAAATGCAATTTACAATTATCCAACGCATCAAACATTCTTTTCATCAAGTGATAAATTAAGTATCGGAGACATTCCTTTTATTGTAGAAGACAGTAAACCTCATCGAAACCAAGCATTAGTATACTATAGAGAAGTTGTTAAACATCATCAATTGCGTATTAATGCTTTTGAAGAAGTCCTTACCGTTAAAAAGATTAATAATCGATTTACAATTACAACGACTAAAGATGTGTATCAATGTAGATTCTTAACAGTTGCTACAGGTTATTATGGACATCATAATACACTTGAAGTTGAAGGTGCAGAACTTTCAAAAGTTAAACATTATTTTAAAGAAGCGCACCCTTATTTTGATCAAAATGTGGTTATAATAGGAGGCAAAAACTCTGCAGTTGATGCGGCATTAGAACTTGAAAAAGCTGGTGCTAATGTTACAGTACTATATCGTGGTGAAGCTTATCCACAAGCAATAAAACCATGGATATTACCAAATTTTGAATCTTTAGTAAGAAATGAAAAAATCAATATGCACTTTAATGCTGAAGTGATAAAAATTAATGAAAACTCAATAGAATATAAGCAAGATGATCAAATATTCGAAATCCCTAATGATTATGTATTTGCGATGATTGGTTATCATCCAGATTATGACTTCTTAGAATCAATAGGGATTGAAATAAACACAAATGAATTTGGTACAGCACCCGTACACAATAAAGAAACCTACGAAACTAATGTAGAAAACTGCTATATTGCAGGTGTAATCGCTGCTGGTAATGATGCAAATACCATCTTTATTGAAAATGGAAAATACCACGGTGGCATAATTACACAAAGTATTTTAACTAAAAAGCAAACACCGCTTGAATCATAATAGATAGGACAATAAATATAAATAGATTCTGAGATGTAAAATCTTCTGACAAGTTTAAGAAGACAATTTCTATTGAAATAATATAGAAATTGTCTTTTTTATAATTATTAGAAGTAGTAGCACGATGATGTTGGTATTCATCAATATTCAGTTCCAAGGTTTGATAAAACAATTTCAATAATATATCATCAACTAACAATTAAGGGGATTCGTATTGTAGTTACCTTTGACAGTAAAGTTGAGTTGCAGTCTTTATACTTAAAATAGCTCATTTATTTGTAGTTAGTAAATGAACAAAAGGATCATTTTCCCCATAGTATTTTAATATGAATTTATACACAGATACAAAGTATGTTAGAGAGACTCCTGAGGGAGCAGGACAAGCTGAAGACTACAGGCTGAAGCTGTCCCCTAGGAAAGCGAGCCAATAATACGTAATATTCAACAAAATAACACTCAGATAAATTGAATTCAATCATCTGAGTGTTATTTTACCTAAATTCATATACAAGACTTTATTATTTATAAAACCTATTGATGAAATGCAATTTAAAGTCATATGTTTAATAGACTTATAAATTCGGACTATCAATCTATCAATCAAATCCACAAATTATAATTGAGATTCAAAATAATGATTTAATTCGTCACTATTTAAATTGTTGCTAAGTCCAACTAATAATTTCAATCTGGCTTTTGGCCCATTTAATCCATTAGAAAATATAACACCTTGACGTTCTAACGTTGCGCCACCACCTTCATATGCATAAATCGGGCCAACAATCCCATTAAACGAACGTGAAACAAGTACAATAGGAATACGTTGATTTAAACAAGCAGCTAAACCTTCTAAACAAGTAGGTGGTAAATTACCTTGACCTAAGGCTTCTATAATAATTCCATCAACTTTTTGCTTACTATAAAATTCTAAAACATCATTATTCATGCCCATATATGCTTTTACCAAAGGAATATTTAAATTTTGATTGATTTTATCTAATATCTGATGTTCGAAAGGTTTGTGATGAAATTGGACACTATTTTTAGTCACTACACCTAACGGTCCATGGTTTGGACTTTGGAAGGTATTCGTATTTGATGTATGCGTTTTAGTAACATTTCTAGCTGTGTGTATTTCATCATTAAATACAACCATAACTCCCATATTAGTGGATTCATCACTCGTCGCAACACGAATTGCCGATATAAAATTATACAAACCATCTGCACCAATTTCATTTGAGGAACGCATTGCACCTGTAATTGCAATCGGTTGGGAAATTTCTACTGTTAAATCTAATAAATAAGCAGTTTCTTCCAATGTATCGGTACCATGAGTAATTACAAAACCATCATATTGATTTTCTTTAGCTGCTGATTCAATAATGTCCTTTAATTGCTCAACATAATGAATATCCATATGTGGTGATGGTACATTAAATGGTGTAATTTCTGTTACGTCAGCATATGCTTTAATAATTTCTTGATGTGTTGAAATTGGATTCTTCTCATTAGTAACAACTTGATTTGATTCATCTTGCGACATGCTGATTGTGCCACCTGTATGTATGACAAGAAGTTTTTTCATGCGTGCATTCCTCCTATTAATATAATACATATTTATGATAAAATATTATTCATAAAACAACAAGGAAGGTTTTCTGAAATGAAACGAATAAATATCGCATTAGATGGTCCTGCAGCCGCAGGTAAAAGTACAATTGCAAAAATAGTTGCTGCAAAATTATCAATGATATATGTCGATACGGGAGCAATGTATCGTGCAATTACATATAAATATTTACAACAAAATAAAACAGAAGATTTTGAGACATTAATTGCAGGTTCTGAATTAGCTTTAACATACGACGAAGTGAAAGGACAACGTGTCATCTTAGATGATCAAGATGTTACAGACTACTTAAGAGAAAATGACGTTACGAATCATGTTTCATATGTAGCTTCAAAGGAACCGGTAAGAACGTTTGCGGTAAATAAACAACAAGAATTGGCAGCTAAAAAAGGTATCGTCATGGATGGAAGAGATATTGGTACTGTTGTATTACCTGATGCTGATTTAAAGGTATACATGATCGCTTCAGTTGAAGAACGTGCTATTCGTAGACAAAAAGATAATGAGGAAAGAGGCATTGAATCAACTGTCGAGCAACTTAGACAAGAAATTGCAGACCGAGATCATTATGATATGAATCGTGAAATCTCTCCACTTAAAAAAGCAGATGATGCGGTAACTTTAGATACTACTGGAAAGGATATTGAAACTGTAACTAATGAGATACTTGATATGGTTTCATCGTTGGCATAAAACTATTTCAGCTCATCTTATTAAAAGCAACGTAAAAATTGACTAAAAAAGTTATATATTATTTCGAATAGGGTATAACAAGGATGTACAATTTTTTATGATTTTATTACTACATATATTGGCATAAATGTATGGCATTCCTCTAAAAGAGTAGAATTTCTTGACAATTTTGACAGTTTATAAGATGTTATAAATATGTAGTGTAATAAGGAGGCAGACAAGATGACTGAAGAATTCAACGAATCAATGATCCACGATATTAAAGAAGGGGACAAGGTTACTGGCGAAGTTCTAGAAATAGAAGAAAAGCAAGTAATTGTTCATGTAAACGGTAGTAAGTTTAATGGCATTATCCCTATTAGTCAACTTTCTACTCATCACATTGATACACCTAGTGATGCTGTGAAAGTCGGTGACGAAATTGGTGCATACGTTACAAAAGTTGAGTATGACGAAGAGAATGAAACAGGTGCATATATACTATCAAAACGTCAACTTGAAACAGAGAAATCATATGAATTCCTGCAAGAACAGCTTGATAACAATGAGACAATTGAAGCCAAAGTAACAGAAGTAGTTAAAGGCGGATTAGTTGTGGATGTAGGACAACGAGGTTTCGTACCTGCTTCATTAATTTCAACTGATTTCATTGAAGATTTCTCTGATTTTGAAGGTCAAGTCTTAAAATTAAAGGTCGAGGAATTAGATCCTGCTAATAATCGCGTCATCCTTAGTAGAAAAGCTGTAGAAGAATTAGAAAATGCAGAGAAAAAGGACGCTTTATTATCTTCATTAAATGAAGGCGATGTTATCGATGGTAAAGTTGCTCGTTTAACTAACTTTGGTGCGTTTATCGACATTGGTGGTGTAGATGGTTTAGTGCATGTTTCTGAGTTATCTCACGAGCATGTTAAATCACCTGAAGATGTCGTTTCAATTGGTGATGATGTTAAAGTAAAAGTAAAATCAATCGATAAAGATTCTGAAAGAATCTCATTATCAATTAAGGATACTTTACCTAGTCCGTTTGAATCTATCCAAGGAGAGTTTAGCGAAGGCGATGTTATCGATGGTAAAGTTATCAGATTAGCTGAGTTTGGTGCTTTTGTTGAAATCAAACCAGGTGTACAAGGATTAGTACACATTTCTGAAATTAGCCACAAACACATCGGCACTCCGAGCGAAGTACTAGAACCTGGTCAAGAAGTTAAAGTGAAAGTACTTGGGGTGGATATAGATAACGAACGTATTTCATTATCTATCAAAGCAACATTGCCAAATGAAGAGTCTGATGATCACTCTCAAGAAAGCAATAATGAAGAAACACAATCATACTTAGATAGTTCATCTGATGAGGATGATAATCCTACACTTGGTGATGTCTTTGGAGATAAATTGAAAGACTTTAAATTTTAATCTGACCAATATATACCAATTTAAATCTTGTCCTTATGATTCCATAGGACAAGATTATTTTTTATGTGCTTATATATACTGAAATGAAGCAATATAATCCGATTATCATTCAAGAGAGGGGATTGATTTAATATTTCTTTTGAATTAATTAAACCATGTGATAAAATTATAGAGATTATAAAAGAGAGGAAGTAAGTTATGACTAAACCTATAGTAGCGATTGTAGGAAGGCCCAATGTTGGTAAATCTACAATCTTTAATAGAGTTGTCGGTGAACGTGTATCTATCGTTGAAGATACACCCGGAGTAACTCGTGATAGAATTTATTCATCAGGCGAATGGTTAACACATGATTTCAATATTATTGATACTGGAGGTATTGAAATTGGTGATGCACCATTCCAAACACAAATTAAAGCACAAGCAGAAATAGCTATAGATGAAGCAGACGTCATCATCTTTATGGTAAATGTACGTGAAGGGTTAACTCAAAGTGATGAAATGGTTGCCCAAATGCTATATAAATCGAAAAAACCAGTCGTACTTGCAGTCAATAAAGTAGACAATCCTGAAATGCGAAATGAAATTTATGATTTTTATTCATTAGGTTTCGGAGAACCATACCCTATTTCAGGTTCGCATGGCCTTGGGCTTGGGGATTTGTTAGATGAAGTTGTTAAGCATTTTAAAGACGAAGAACCTGAACCTTACGATGACGATACTATCCGTTTATCTATTATTGGTAGACCAAACGTTGGTAAATCTAGTTTAGTTAATGCCATTTTGGGTGAAGAACGCGTCATTGTATCTAACGTAGCAGGTACTACAAGAGATGCGGTTGATACAGAGTATAGTTATGATGGACAGGATTATGTTTTAATTGATACTGCTGGTATGCGTAAAAAGGGTAAAGTCTATGAAAATACTGAAAAATATTCGGTATTACGCGCATTAAAAGCGATCGAACGTTCAAATGTCATTTTAATCGTTATCGATGCTGAACAAGGTATTATCGAACAGGATAAACGCGTTGCGGGCTATGCTCATGAAGAAGGTAAAGCAATTGTTATCGTAGTCAATAAATGGGATACAGTTGATAAAGAAACGAATACAATGAAAGAATTCAAAGATGAAGTTCGTAAAGAATTCCAATTTTTAGATTATGCAGAAGTTGCATTTATTTCTGCAAAGGAAAAACTTAGATTAAAAACACTTTTCCCATACATTAGAGAAGCAAGTGAAAATCATAAAAAGCGTGTTCAAAGTTCAACTCTAAACGAAGTAATTACAGATGCCATTTCTATGAACCCAACACCTACAGATAAAGGGCGTCGATTAAATGTGTTCTATGCGACTCAAGTGGCAATTGAACCACCTACATTTGTAGTATTCGTTAATGATGTAGAATTAATGCACTTTTCTTATAAACGTTATTTAGAGAATCAAATCAGATCAGCATTTGGTTTTGAAGGAACACCTGTGCATATTATACCAAGAAAACGAAATTAATTAGACCGGAGGGGATACCATGTCAAACGTTACCGTATTTGGCACTGGAAGTTTTGGAACCGCACTTGCGAATGTCTTAGCAGAAAATGGACATCAAGTATTAATGTGGGGAAAAAATGAACAAACAATTAACGATATCAATGAACAACATAAAAATACAAAGTATTTAAATGATGCAATTTTAGATTCATCGATTAAAGCAACATTAGATATTGAAGAAGCAACACAATTTGCGGATATTTATTTAATGGCACTGCCTACAAAAGCAATGCGTGAAATTGCAAAAAAAATCGATAGCTTGCTAACAACTAAAAAAACATTTATACATGTGGCGAAAGGTATTGAAAATGACACCTTCAAACGTGTTTCAGAGATGTTAGAGGATTCAATTTCTCCTGAACACAATGCTGGCATCGGTGTACTATCTGGACCAAGTCACGCTGAAGAAGTTGTTATAAAACAACCAACAACTGTTGCCGCATCATCAAAGTCAAAAGAAGTTAGTTTGTTGACACAAGATTTATTCATGAATGAATATTTGCGTGTATATACAAACGACGATTTAGTTGGTGTTGAATTAGGTGGCGCATTAAAGAATATTATCGCTGTTGCTAGTGGTGTGATTACAGGCATGGGATTTGGCGACAATGCTAAAGCAGCACTAATGACAAGAGGGCTAGCTGAAATAAGTCGTCTTGGTGAAAAGCTAGGTGCAGATCCACTTACTTTCTTAGGTCTTGGTGGCATTGGAGATTTAATCGTTACATGTACATCGACACATTCTCGTAACTTTACTTTAGGATACAAATTAGGTGAAGGTAAATCACTAGAAACAGCTTTAGATGAAATGAACATGGTTGTCGAAGGCGTTTATACGACGAAATCAGTTCATCATTTAGCTAAAAAGCATAATGTTGAAATGCCAATCACTGAAGCTTTATATCGTGTTTTATTTGAAAATACACCTGTATCAGAAAGTGTCAAAGACCTCATGGGACGCGGCAAAAAGTCCGAATAGTAAAGTATTTTTACACTTTTAATTAAATTTATAACAATTTGTCATCAAAATCCCATTATTTCAACGTTTTTTGCGCATAAATCGTTGCAGTAGTGATTATCGTTGTGTTAAAGTCAAAGCATAATGATACAAAGTTATCATTATAGACCCTAGGGGAGGTGAATTCATAATGAACAAAACAGATTTAATCAATGCTGTAGCTGAACAAGCTGAATTAACTAAAAAAGAAGCAGGTTTAGCTGTTGATGCAGTATTCGAATCAATTCAATCATCACTTTCTAAAGGTGAAAAAGTACAATTAATTGGATTCGGTAACTTTGAGGTACGTGAACGTGCTGCACGTAAAGGCCGTAACCCTCAAACTGGTAAAGAAATTGATATCCCTGCAAGCAAAGTTCCAGCATTCAAAGCTGGTAAAGCTTTAAAAGACGCAGTTAAATAATTCTTTACTTTTACTTAAAGCCCTTTTAAAGGGGCTTTTTCTTTTTGTAATTTTTTCGATGACGCAATACATAAAAAATCAAACAATAACTCTCATTTAAGTAATTTACATAAAATTAGGAATTTAAAAATTCCATAATCTTCAACAAACTGTCATTAACTGGTATATTTAACATTAAATATTAATAACTTTAATTATCGTTGATTTTATTTTTCATTATATAATGTTAATATGTATATTGATAATAACGTGAGGTGTGAACATGGAAACGACATTAAGCATATTAGAAAAACAAATTAGCAGCAGACTTAAAGGTGTAGACCATTATGAATCTATATATTTCAATCAAATATTAGGTCAAATACTTGATACATACGATATTCCTGAAGAAGCGAAATTAGCTTGCCTCACTATAGATACTGCAATGCGCCACTTAGATGAAGCCTATATAAAAGATACTTCAAAGAAATCTATTTTAATCGGTGATTTAATAAGTGCCCATTTTTATACATTATTAGCAACTTTAAATAATCCAAGTTATCAAAAGGATATCAGTCGATCAATTGTGGAGGTAAATGAAATTAAATCATCTGTACACCAAGATGATATAGATAAATCAGAAATGGGTTCTCACATACTAAAAGTAGAGAACATTTTTTTAATGATTACGTTGAAGCATTATGCCAATGAAGCAATTGATATACAAAGCATTAATGATAAACTATTAAGTCAACTCATTGAACAGAAACCTGCTTATTTAAAAAAATATACAGATAACGAAATTAAATTATTCATTCAAAATATTTAACAAAACTGAAATCAAATTTAAAAGAGGTAATAACTATGGCAGATAATAAAGTAAACAAGGAAAAAGTGCATAACGTTTTTCAAAATATATCAGGAAAATATGATCGATTAAATAACATCATCAGCTTTGAACAACATAAGACATGGAGAAAGCATGTTATGAAAGAAATGAAAGTTAAACCGGGTTCAAAGGCTTTAGATGTTTGTTGTGGAACAGCTGATTGGACAATTTCACTTAGTAAGGCAGTAGGCCCAACAGGTGAAGTAACAGGTGTTGATTTCAGTGAAAATATGCTTGAAGTAGGGAAGACAAAAACGCAAGATATGGACAATATTAACTTAGTCCATGGTGATGCAATGAACTTGCCTTTCGAAGATAATGAATTCGACTATGTTACAATTGGGTTTGGTCTTAGAAATGTTCCCGATTATTTGGCAACGCTAAAGGAATTAAACCGCGTATTAAAACCAGGGGGAATGGTAGTGTGTCTCGAGACAAGCCAACCTACAACACCTGGATTTACACAGTTATATAAATTTTACTTTAAATTTATCATGCCTATTTTTGGTAAAATTTTTGCTAAATCCAAAGAGGAATATGAATGGCTTCAACAATCAACATTTGATTTCCCAGATAAAGAGAAATTAAAAAGACTATTTTCACAAGCTGGATTCAGTAACATAAAAGTACGTAGCTTTACAGGTGGCGTTGCAGCAATGCACCTTGGCTATAAATAAAATCGAATTAACCAAAGGTGATTAGCGTGTCAAAGTTAAACATGAACAACGAAATTAAAAAAGTAGAAAAAAGAATCGAACAAGCAATTATCAGCAAGGATCCGACACTAGAAGCTGCTGCCAAGCATTTATTCACATCAGGTGGAAAACGTGTTAGACCCGCATTCGCTATTTTAAGTGGACAATTTGGTGAAACAGAAAGCGAAGATGTGTATAGAGTAGCTGTCGCATTAGAATTAATTCACATGGCCACACTGGTTCATGATGATGTGATAGACAAGAGTGATCGTCGTCGTGGCCGTTTAACTATTTCTAAAAAATGGGATCAGAGTACTGCAATATTAACTGGCAATTTCTTACTTGCATTAGGCTTAGAATATATTTCGTATATAGAAGATAATCGGGTTCACAAAGTTATTTCACACTCTATTGTCGATGTTTGCAAGGGAGAATTATTCCAATTTCAAGACCAGTTTAACAGCAATCAAACTATTACTAATTATTTAAGACGTATCAATAGAAAAACTGCATTACTTATCCAATTATCTACAGAGGTTGGCGCTATTGCTGCAGGTGCAGATATTAAAACTATCCACAATTTAAAAATGATTGGTCATTATATAGGTATGAGCTTTCAAATTGTAGATGATATTCTTGACTTTACTAGTACAGAGAAGCAATTAGGCAAACCAGTAGGTAGTGATTTAATGAATGGTCATCTCACATTGCCAGTACTTCTTGAAATGAAAGTTAACACTGAATTTAAAACACAAATTGCAGCGCTTAGCCCTGAAAGTAATAAAGCAGAATTTGAGACATGTATCAATACAATACGTCAATCAAATGTGATACAAACTGCCCAAGAAATTAGTGATAAATATCTCGATAAAGCTTTGAGTCTGATTGATGAACTTGAAAATGACAGTGCAAAACCATTATTTAAAAAGATTATTAAAAAAGTTGGAAAAAGAAATGTGTAAGTTATGTGAAAAACGTTGAAAGCGCTTTAATTACCTGTTAATATAGGACTGTATCGGATAAGTATATTTATTTAGATATATCTTATTGTGTATAACGAATTTTACACTTAAACAACAATACAGGGGGATTTACACAAGATGGAAAGAACTTTTTTAATGATTAAACCGGACGCGGTACAACGTAATTTAATTGGAGAAATTATTTCTCGTATAGAACAAAAGGGGTTAAAGATTGTGGGGGGTAAATTAATGGCAGTGCCACAATCACTTGCTGAAGAACATTACTCTGAACATAAGAGCAAGCCTTTCTATAACAATTTAATTGAATTCATTACTTCTGCACCAGTATTTGCAATGGTTGTTGAAGCTGAAGATGCTGTACATATCTCGCGTCATATTATTGGCAAGACAAATCCATCTGAGGCAACTCCTGGTACGATTAGAGGAGATTTAGGTTTAACAGTTGGAAGAAACATTATTCATGGATCTGATTCTGTAGAATCTGCAAAGAAAGAGATTGCTTTGTGGTTCAAACCTGAAGAACTTAGCGATTATACTGAGACTCGCGAAACTTGGTTATATGAATAATACCATTTTACATATATTATAAAATTGAGACCCTTGAGATGAATTTCTTGAGGGTTTTATTTTTTATGCGCTTTTAACATTACGTTATATCACCTTTTTACACACACTATTACATTCTACGTATTTTCCGTTTAAATAATGACATAAATGCATGCTAAACACTTTATGCTATTTATAACTCTCTTTACAAGTGGTACACTAATGCAAATAGAAATGATAGAATTTTCTTAAGATTTAAGATTTGTAAATTTTTCTATTAATTTGCTTAAATGAATATGATAAGATATAGAACATATAACAATTTAAAGTACTAAAGAACGGAGTGGGTAAATAATGAGATATTTAACTTCTGGGGAATCGCATGGTCCACAGTTAACTGTAATAATTGAAGGTGTACCAGCGAATTTAGAAATTAATGTAGAAGATATAAATGAAGAGATGTTCAAGCGTCAAGGTGGCTATGGTAGAGGTCGACGTATGCAAATTGAAAAGGACACAATTGAAATCGTTTCAGGTGTCAGAAACGGCTATACATTAGGTAGCCCAATTACGCTTGTTGTTACTAACGATGATTTTACTCACTGGAAAAACATTATGGGTGCAGCACCAATAAGTGAAGAAGAACAAGATAACATGAAACGTGTTATTACAAAACCACGTCCAGGACATGCTGACCTTATTGGTGGTATGAAATATAATCATAGAGATCTAAGAAATGTATTAGAACGTTCATCTGCACGTGAAACAGCTGCACGTGTTGCTGTAGGTGCAGTAGCTAAAATTCTACTTAAACAATTAGACATAAACTTTTATAGTCGTGTAGTTGAAATTGGCGGCGTTAAAGATGATGCTGAATATGACATCCAAACAATTAAAAACAATATAGATAAAAATGATGTACGTGTTATCGATGATAGTGTAGCACAACAAATGAGAGATAAAATCGATGCAGCTAAAAAAGCCGGCGATACAATAGGTGGTATTGTTCAAACAGTAGTAGAAGGTGTACCAGTAGGCATTGGAAGTTATGTACATTATGATAGAAAGCTTGACGGAAGAATTGCCCAAGGTGTAGTTAGTATTAATGCCTTTAAAGGTGTAAGCTTTGGTGAAGGTTTTAAATGTGCTGAGTTACCTGGTAGTGAAGTACAAGACGAAATTTTATATGACGCAGAACAAGGTTATTACAGAGGTTCTAACCATTTAGGTGGTTTCGAGGGCGGTATGTCCAATGGTATGCCAATTGTAGTGAGTGGCGTGATGAAGCCGATTCCTACTTTATATAAACCATTGAATTCTGTTGATATCAATACCAAAGAGCCATTTAAAGCGTCAATCGAACGTTCTGATAGTTGTGCAGTGCCTGCAGCAAGTGTCGTAATGGAAAATGTCGTAGCATTTGAACTGGCAAAGGCTGTATTAGAAGAGTTCCATTCAAATCATATCGACCAATTAAAGGAACAAATTGAAGCACAACGTCAAATTAATATTGAATATTAAGCAATATTAAAATATTAAATGTAATTAGGTGAAATCATGATATTAGAAACTACTTATAATTCTAACAACTATCCAATCATTGTAGAACATAACGCATTAGAACAATTACATCAATTTATACAAGGCTATAAAGATATCGTCTTAGTTGTTGATGCCACAGTAAATAATACATGGTCTTCTGCATTAGCATTTTTAACTTCTGAATATGATGCACATAAAGTGATAATACCTTCAGGAGAGTCAACTAAGTCATTAACCTTCTATGCAGAGACAATTGAGGCATTACTGAGCAGACAATTAACTCGTGATACATGTTTAATCGCTATAGGTGGTGGTGCTACTGGCGATTTTACTGGCTTTTTAGCAGCAACACTTTTACGTGGTGTAGATTTCATTCAAGTTCCAACGACTATTCTAGCTCATGATTCTAGTGTTGGTGGAAAGGTTGGTATTAATTCACAACATGGCAAAAATCTTATTGGTGCATTTTATAGACCGAAAGCTGTTATCTATGATCTGAATTTCTTATCAACATTACCATTTTCAGAAGTGCTAAGCGGCTATGCGGAAGTTTATAAACATGCCTTATTAAACAATGAGGCTGCAGTGCGTGAAATCGAACAGCAATATAGTAATGCCACTGAACTTAAGGCATTAGATGAAATTGAATACTACCTTTATAAAGGAATTGAAACTAAACTGAATATTATTTTACAGGATGAAAAGGAATCAAATGTACGAAAATATTTAAATTTAGGTCATACATTTGGTCATGCTGTTGAATATACCTTTAAAATACCTCATGGACATGCAGTGATGATAGGAATCATTTATCAATTTATTGTTAGTAATCAAGTTCTAAATCAAGATTTTGATATCGAACATTATATTCAATATTTACAAGACTTAAACTATCCTTTAGACATTATAAGTCAATTTGAATTTGATGCACTATATGCATTGATGTTAAAAGATAAAAAAAATAATCAACAAGGTGTACAAATGGTTCTGTTGGACGGTATTGGCAATCCAATCGTAAAGCATGTAGATAAATCAATACTGCTTCAGTCTTTCGAATTATTAGTTGCGCACTTTAAAAAGTAGGAGGGCCACAGATGACAAACAATGAGACAATAGCAATTAATGGACCTTTAACTGGTGAAATAGAGGTCCCAGGCGATAAATCAATGACACATAGAGCGATAATGTTAGCTTCATTAGCTACTGGCAAATCAACAATTAACAAACCTTTGCTCGGAGAAGATTGTTTACGTACAGTTGAAATTTTCAAAAAACTAGGTGTTGATATCTCTGTATCCGATAATAAAATCGAAATCGATTCACCAGGCTATAAACATTTTAAAACACCACACCAAGTGTTATATACAGGAAATTCAGGAACGACAACACGATTAGTTGCTGGACTATTATGTGGTTTAGGAATTGAAAGTGTGCTATCTGGTGATGAATCTATAGGCAAAAGACCTATGGATAGAATTCTCAAGCCATTAACTGCTATGGATGCCAACATAACTGCTATTGATAATAACTACACTCCATTAATCATCAAACCTGCACAAATTAAAGGAATCAATTACGAAATGGAAGTTGCCAGTGCCCAAGTCAAAAGTGCAATTTTGTTTGCAAGTTTATTCGCAGATGAACAGACAACTATTAAAGAATTAGGTACTACAAGAAATCATAGTGAAACAATGTTCGAACACTTTAATATTCCTGTTCAAACAAAGGACGGCTATATCGAAATACCACCTAAAGGTATAGAGCATATTCAAGCAGCAGACTTTAATGTACCAGGTGATATATCATCTGCAGCTTACTTTATTGTTGCTGGGTTAATCACTCCTGATAGCGATATTACAATTCATAATGTTGGCATAAACTCGACCCGTTCAGGTATTATAGATATCGTGACTCAAATGGAAGGGAACATTACATTATTTAATCAAACAAATGGTGCTGAACCTACTGCTTCTATACGCGTGCAATATTCTCCCAATATGAAACCAATACATATAGAAGGGGACTTGGTACCTAGAGCAATTGATGAAATACCAATCATTGCACTTTTATGTACACAAGCGAATGGAACGAGTATCATTAAAGATGCAGAAGAATTAAAAGTGAAAGAAACTAACCGTATTGACACTACAGCAAACATGCTCAATTTATTAGGTTTTACATTGCAACCAACAAACGATGGAATGATTATTCATCCATCAGCATTAGAGCAAACTGCCACGGTAGATAGTTATACAGACCATAGAATCGGTATGATGTTAGCTATCGCTTCCCTTTTAACTTCAGAGTCATTAACGATTAACCAATTTGATGCAGTCAATGTATCTTTCCCAGGGTTTATGGACAAGTTAAAACAATTAGAAAATGAGGGATAAAAAGTATGGAAGACATCTATAAATTAATAGATGATATCAACTTACAAAAATTAGATAACTTAGACACTCGCGTAAATGAGGCATTGAGTTCACCGAATGATGACGCCTTATTTGTACTGGGAGAAACGTTATATAATTATGGACTAATGCCTCAAGGATTAGAAGTTTTTAGAACTTTGTATCACAAGTATCCAGATGAAAGTGAACTTTTAATTTATTTTATTGAAGGATTAATGTCAGAAAATCAAACTGACGAAGCTTTAGAATATCTTAACGAAGTAGAATTATCTACTGAAAGGCTAATGCTAGAAGCAGATTTGTATCAACAATTAAATATGATTGAAGTAGCAATTGACAAATTAGTAGAAGCAATTGAGCTTGAACCAAATGATCCAATTATTCATTTTGCTTTAGCTGAGTTATTATATTTTGATGGTCAATATCTAAGAGCTGCATCTGAATATGAAACAGTATTAGAGACTGGCGAATATGAAGTGAATACGATTAATTTATTCGCACGATTGGCAGATTGTAGTTTACAAAGTGGTAATTATAGCGATGCCATAAAAATGTTTGACGAAATGAACGAAGATGAAATGAATTCTGAAGATTATTTGAAAAAAGCAATCGCCTATGAAAAGAATGACCTAACACAAGAAGCCATTAAACTTGTAACTACTTTACTTTCAAAAGACCCAGACTTTTTACAAGGTTATTTCTATTTACAGCAATTATATGAAAATGAACATAATCATGCTGACGCAATTGAAATTGGTAAAGAGGGATTGAGACTAAGTCAATTCTATAAAGAGTTAATGGTGTCAACTGGTAGCATTCAAATTGAACACGGTGATGCAAATGAAGGCGTTCAATTATTGATTCAAGCATTAGAAGTAGACAATGCTTATCAAGAACCATTGTTAATTCTTAGTGATTTGTACCGTTCAGAAGAAGATTACGAAAGTTTAATTGGACTTTTACAATATGTGGATGAAGAAGATTTAGATCCAGTATTTATGTGGCATCTCGCATTTGCGCTTGGACAGGAAGAACGTGATAAAGAGGCTCAACATTTCTTTGAATTAGCATATCCAACATTACAAAGTCAATCGGCATTCTTAAGTGATTATTACTACTATTTAATTGAAATTGGTAAAGTAGAACAGGCTAAATCAATATTAAATCAATTATTAGAGTTAGAGCCGAGTAATGAAACATGGCATGATGAGGCCGAAAGATTAACATCTTACTAGTCGAGGAAGGTGAACTGTTTGGCTGACACATTGCAACAGATGAAATCATCTTTTATAGAATATATATTATTTCAATATCGCTTTAAGTCACGTATCAGTGTATGGGTGCTGAATTATTTAAAATCAGCACCAGATGTTTTGCAAAACATACATTTTGTAGATGAAATTATACCTACACATAATACATTAGAGATGTCGGTAGTTAATGCGAATAAAATTGCGATTCGTTTGATACTGAGTGACAAACAATTGATTAATAATGATGAAATATTTAATTATGTCGTGAAGTCGAAATTTGCATTCGATGTTAAATTACATTTTGAGGAAGAGGATGTTAGAGAACCTCGTTTAGACGAGCTGTTGCTTAATCAACTACTCAATTCACCATATTATGCATTATATATGCAAGATATCTATAGCATACCTCTAACCAAAAAAAGTGAACGCTCAATTATTCAACATTTACAATCCAATATAGATTTGAGTTTGCAATTGCATGATCGACCGTTGTTCTATCAATTATCACAAATATTAAATACATTTAAATCAAGAAATGTTAATTCAGGTTTGAGGGAATAAATCTATGAACATAACAACAATTTGGCAGCTATGTATCTACAATAAAATAATACTTTCTTTTTTATTAATCTGTAATGTCTTAGGCACAATATATGGTTATATTTGGTATGGTACACAATTACAAGCAACGAGTTGGCAATTCAAACCGTTTGTGCCTGATAGTCCAACCGCTTCGTTGTTTCTATGTATTGCGATTATAGGCTTTATGCTAGGTAAGCAATTACCTATCGTAGAAGCGCTCGCTTTTACAACATTAATAAAGTATGGCGTTTGGGCAGTAATCATGAATGTGATTATGTTTATACAGTATGATCATGTAACTGTAATTGGATGTATGTTGATACTCTCACATGGCATTATGGCAATCCAAGCCTTACTATTTTATCCGAGAATGAAAGTAACACTACTTGGTTTCTTAATCAGTATGATTTGGGTATTTAATAACGATATAATTGATTATGTCTTTATGCAGTATCCTTTTTATGACTTTATTGCTAGACATATTGAAGGCGTGGCCTACTTAGCATTTACATTAAGTGTAATTCCACTCGTTCTTTATTTATATTTAACCCGATTTAAAAAGACTAAATTATTTGACCTTCCTTAACGTTCACAGTAAAATATAACTAAAGGAGTGAGGATTTTTGTCTTTTATCTATATGATAGTTTACTTTGTTATCTTAATGGTACTCCCTCTATGGGCACAGCACAAAGTTAAATCGAATTATGAGAAATATTCACAAGTTAGATCAACAAGTGGCAAGACCGGACAAGAAGTTGCATTAGAAATACTACATGCGAATGGCATTTATGATGTAGATGTCGTCGAAGGGAATGGTTTCTTAACTGATCATTACGATCCTAGAAAGAAAGTTGTAGTATTATCACCTGCAAACTTTAGCCGTCCTTCGGTAGCGGGAACTGCGATTGCAGCACACGAAGTTGGTCATGCAATACAACATGCACAAGGCTATTTCTTCTTGAAATTCAGAACATCATTGGTACCTTTAGCAAATATTGGTAGTTCAATTGGATATTTAGCAGTTTTTGCTGGTATTATTTTAACTACTTTACACAGTACTTTAGGTTCTACAGCGTTATGGATTGGAATTGCGTTTATGTCATTTGCAGTGCTCTTCTCTATCGTAACACTACCGGTTGAATTCAATGCGAGTAGTCGAGCTATGAAACAAATACAGAGTTTAGATATTGTAAATGAAAAAGAATATAAACACGCTAAGAAAGTATTATCAGCAGCAGCTATGACTTATGTAGCATCAACTGCAGTAGCGTTAGCAGAACTTGCACGTTTCATTCTAATCGCACGTTCAAGTGAATAATAAATAGTCGAGTTTGGAGCTTAAATGCCCATGCTCAAAATAAAAGAGCTATTCCGTTATGGATTAGCTCTTTTTTATGTTAAGACATCATATTTTCGAAATACCCTGTTGATATGGCTAAGGAAACTATGCCAGTGGAAAACTAACTTGTGTGCGAATTTCAGTAAATAGGTTCTAATCATACAAACTATTGTACTTTAAATTATTAGTCCTTGAATATCCACGCATTTAGTGGTGAATATTCGCTGAATGATGTACCAGCTCCAATCTTTTCATGACCAGTTCTTACTTAACAAACATAAACAATTATTTACTATTATTAACTGATAAAATCATTCTCATACACACTATAAATATGCTATGGAAAATGTCTAGATTGCAGGAATAATGCATGAATCATCATTTTAAGCTATACTATATTAGAAAACGTAAGATTGAGAGGGATCCTTTGATGAAAACAATGAATGAGATGCAAAATGAGGTTGATGAATATATTGGCCAATTCAAAACAGGATATTTTTCACCATTAGCAAATCTTGCACGCTTAACAGAAGAAGTAGGGGAGTTAGCTAGAGAAATTAATCATTATTATGGCGAAAAAAAGAAAAAAGATTCAGAAGCTGAAAATACAATTAAAGCAGAACTAGGCGACAATTTATTTGTCTTACTCTGTATTGCTAACTCTTTAGACATCGATATGTCAGAAAGCTTCGATGAAACGATGACAAAATTTAATACACGAGATAAAGATAGATTTGAACGTAAATAATATAGAGATTGTGGGGTGTAGCACACTATGAAAATAGGTATAACATGTTATCCATCTATGGGTGGATCAGGCATTATTGCTACAGAATTAGGTATTAAATTAGCGGAACGTGGTCATGAAATTCATTTTATAACATCAAATATTCCATTTAGAATACGCAAGCCTTTACCTAACATCACGTTCCATCAAGTAGAAGTCAACCAATACCCCGTCTTTCAGTATCCTCCTTATGATATAACGCTAAGTACAAAAATTGCAGAAGTTATCAACGAATACGATTTAGACTTATTACATATGCATTATGCAGTACCTCATGCCGTATGCGGTATATTGGCGAAACATATGTCGCATAAAAATATCAAAATTATGACGACATTACATGGGACAGATATTACAGTATTGGGTTACGATCATTCATTAAAAAATGCCATAAAATTTGGTATTGAAGAAAGTGATATTGTAACAAGTGTCAGTGACTCATTAGCACAACAAACACAGGATATTATTGAAACTGATAAAGATATCGTTCCGATTTATAATTTTGTTCGTGAAAATGAATTTCCAACTAAATCTGATGAACTATCAGAAAAAAGTAAGCACTTAAAAGCATGTTATGGTATAAAAGATAACGAAAAGGTATTCATCCATGTGTCTAACTTTAGAGCAGTCAAACGTATCGATACAATTATTGAAACATTTGCAAAGGTACATCAAGAAATACCTTCTAAGTTATTATTATTGGGTGATGGCCCAGAATTAATGGACATGAAGCAAAAAGCCAAAGACTTAGCTGTTGAGGAACATGTATTATTCCTTGGTAAACAAGACTGGGTGAGTGAATTTTATCAGATAGCTGATTTAGTTTTATTACTGAGTGAAAAGGAAAGTTTTGGACTTACATTACTGGAAGCTATGAAATCTGGTGTGGTGCCAATTGGTTCTACAGCAGGAGGCATAAAGGAAGTCATTAAACATGAATCAACAGGTTATTTAGTTGATGTAGGAGATAGTGACTCAGCTAGTAAATATGCTAAAAAACTACTACTTGATGACAATTTATATAAAGAAATGCAAACGAAAATGTTAGCAGATGTGGAACAACGTTTTGCATCAGATTTAATTGCAGATCAATATGAGTATTATTATAGAAAAATGTTAGAGGGAAACAATGAATAAATCTATTTTTGAAGCAGCTCAACCTATATTAAATAACTTGATCAAACATGATTATCAAGCATATTTCGTCGGTGGCTCTGTTCGAGATTATTTAATGCATAAAGAAATTCATGACATTGATATCACAACCAGTGCAACACCAGATGAAATTGAAGCAATTTTTGACAAAACAATTCCAATTGGTAGGGAACATGGCACTATTAATGTAGTTTATAAACATGAACAATATGAAATCACAACATTTAGAGCTGAAGGGGAATACGATGACCATCGTCGACCTAATGCAGTCTATTTCGTCCGAGATTTATATGAAGATGTAAAGCGACGTGACTTTACGATGAATGCAATCGCCATGGATACGCACTATCGTATACTTGATTACTTTAATGGACAACAGGACATTGAAAATAAAATCATTCGTACAGTAGGTGATGCTGCCGAAAGATTTAACGAAGATGCATTGCGTATTATTAGAGGACTCAGATTTCAAGCACAACTTGGATTTATGCTAGAAGAATCAACTTATTTAGGAATGAAATCACACATTGCTAGTATTGAACATCTTTCAATTGAGCGAATAATTGTTGAATTAAAAAAATTATTTACTGGAAAGTATATCACTCAAAGTTATAATAATTTAAAATCCTTAAATGCATTCAACTATATAACTTACTTTAATCAATTTGATTTTACGAAATTCCAAGTCAACCTACCTGTCGATTTCACTTTACTAATTGCTGCTTTGAAAGTTCAACAACCTATGGTAGAGGCTTCTTTATCAATGTTAAAAATAAGCAATCAGGAAAAGAAAGCAATCACAAAATATGAACAGTTGATCCAAACTATTCCTAATATTTCAAGTAAAAATGATTTAAAATATTTTGTTTATGATTACGGCAAAGTAGATATTATTAATGTATTAAACCACTCTGAATTATTACACGATAATCAAATTATTGACCTGCAACCATTAATTGTTAATAGAGACACAATTAATGAAACTTATGCTCAACTACCGATAACTTCAAGAAAACAGATTGCAATTAATGGTAATGACATTTTGACCAGTTTAAATCAGCCTGGTGGCGCATGGTTAAAACCATTATTACGCGATATCGAATGTGCCATTATTCGTGGAGAAATAAACAATCAGAAGAATGAAATTTTAGAATGGGTGAAAACACATGTCAAAATATAGTAAAGATGTAATACAAATTTTATATCAACATCAGCCAGATTATATTTCTGGGCAGTTTATTGCCGAACAATTAGCGATTTCGCGTACGGCTGTCAAAAAAATTATTGATCAATTAAAATTAGAAGGCTGTGAAATTGAGTCCATAAATCATAGAGGTCATCGCTTAATACAACTCCCAGAAAAATGGTATAGTGGCATTGTACAACCAATTATTCAAGCACAAAATCTTTTTAAGCATATTGAAGTAATAGAATCGACACCATCTACTCAGATATTAGCCAAACAAAAGCTTGTGGGTAACAGCGATACCTATTTAATCCTTAGCGATGAGCAAACAGAAGGAAAAGGTCGCTTTAACCGACCATGGGCGTCATCAAAAGGTAAAGGCCTATGGATGTCCATTGTTTTGCGTCCTAATGTACCATTTGATACTATAACTAAATTCAATTTGTTTATGGCTTTAGGTATTAGAGATGCAATTCAACAATTTTCTGAAAAAAGAGTAACAGTCAAATGGCCAAACGACATCTATATTGATGGTAAAAAGGTTTGTGGCTTTTTAACTGAAATGGTAGCTAATAGTGATGGCATAGAAGCAGTCATTTGTGGCATTGGAATCAACATGAATCAATCTCAAGCTGATTTCACTGGCGAATTAATTGAAAAGGCCACTAGTATTAGAATAAATTCAAATGATATAATCAATCGTTACTATTTTTTACAAGCATTAGTTAAGCATATAGAATACCGTTATAACCAATTTATTTCAGAACCATTTTCTATAATACGTGAGGAATATATTGATGCTTCTAATATTTGGAATAAGGAATTAAAATTCACGGAAAATGGTAATCAATTTTTAGGTAAAGCACTAGACATTGATAATGATGGCGTGCTAATCGTAATAGATAATGAAAATCAACAACATAAATTAATCAGTGCTGACATAGAGTTTTAAAGTCATAATTAAACGAAAGGAGGAATACAGATGAATACACCTTGTTATGCAGTCGTTGATTTAGAAACGACAGGTAATCAATTAGACTATGATGAAATTATACAAATTGGCATTACATTCGTTCGTGAGAATAAAATCATTGGCACCTATCATTCATTAATTAAAACGGATTTAGATATTCCTCCTTTTATTCAGGCATTGACCTCAATTGAAGACAAAATGCTAAATCAAGCTCCTTATTTTCATGAAATTGCCGAAGACATCTATAAACAATTAGATGGTTGTATATTTGTGGCACACAATGTCGCTTTTGATTTAAATTTCATTAAGAAGTCCTTTAAATCTTGTAATATAAAATACCGTCCTAAAAAAGTGCTGGATACATTAGAGTTGTTTAAAGTAGCATTTCCAACAGATAAGAGTTATCAGCTTAGTGAATTAGCAGAAGCGCATGGTATTGCATTGGATAATGCACATAGAGCGGATGAAGATGCAGAAACTACGGCACAATTGATGATACTTGCCTTTGAAAAGTTCGAATCATTACCACTCGATACTTTAAAACAACTATATTATTTAAGTAAAAACTTAAAATATGACTTATATGACATTATCTTTGAAATGGTGCGTAATCATAACCAAGAGACATTAGATCAACATTATGAGCAATTCGAACAAATTATATATAAGAAGCAAACGGATTTTAAAGCACCTAAAGTTAATTTTGAAGGTACATTAAAAGATTTATATACAATGGTGGCTGAGGAGTTAAACCTCACTTATAGACCGCAGCAATTATATCTAGCTGAAATTATCCTAGAACAATTAATGCATAGTGAAAAAGCAATGATCGAAGCCCCTTTAGGAAGCGGAAAATCAATTGCCTACTTACTTGCAGCAATAATGTATAATATTGAGACTGGTAAACATGTAATGATTTCTACAAATACGAAATTATTACAAAATCAATTACTTATTAAAGATATCCCTGCTTTAAAAAAGGCATTGAATTTCAAAATAAATGCGTCATTAATTAAAAGTAAACGTGATTATATTGCTTTAGGATTGATAAGCCAAATACTTAAAGACGAATCGACAAATTACGAAGTAAATATATTGAAAATGCAGTTACTTATTTGGATAACAGAAACTGAAACTGGTGATATTCAAGAGCTTGATTTAAAAGGCGGACAGAAAATGTACTTCGAACAAAAACTCGAAACCTATGTACCGGTGCGCAATGACATTCATTACTTTAATTTTATAAAGCGTAATGCGCAAAATATACAAATTGGTATTACTAATCATGCGCACTTAATAAATGCTTCGCATGATAATACGATTTATCAATTATTCGATGATTGTATTATAGATGAAGCACATCGTTTACCTGATTATGCTTTGAATCAAGTCACAAATGAGCTGAGTTACTCAGATATAAAATATCAATTAGGTCTAATCGGTAAAACAGAAAATGAAAAATTACTAAAAGCAATTGATACGTTAGAACAACAGCGCATCTTAGAAAAACTTGATATTCCACCAATTGATGTATTTGGACTAAAAACAAATATAAATGAAATTCATGATTTAAATGAGCAACTTTTTAATACCATGTATGAATTGATCAAGCAAACTGATGTACACGATGACGAAATTCACAAAGTGCATTTTGTTTATCACTTTGATGTATCTCCAATTTTGCAAGATTTACATGCCATCATTCATAAATTAAATATGACACTTGAGTTTTTCAATGGCATGAGCCATAAAACGATAAAATCTGTACGGAAGCAAATTCTATATATTAATGACCGCTTTAAAGATATTGAACATAGTTTAAAAAATAACCATACTAGTTATTTATCAATTAAAAATTTAAATCAAAAATCAACCATTCGCTTAAATGTAAAGGATTATGAAGTAAAGGATATATTAACAAAGCAAGTGTTGGATAAGTTCAATTCACTTACATTTATCTCAGGTACATTAACCTTTAATCATTCATTTGAAAGCTTTAAACAATGGTTTAATAAAGATGCCAAATTTAATACTTTTGAAATTGATTCTACTATATCAAATCGTAAACAAACTACAGTATTCATACCAAACGACGTTTCATCTTATAACTATAAAAATATCAATGATTACGTTACATCTATTGTTAACTACGTTGTCGAATATACAACTAACGTTGAGTCCAAATGTTTAATCTTATTTACGAGTTATAAAATGATGCATATGGTACAAGAATTACTCAATGAGTTACCTGAATTTGAAGATTATGTTATTCTCACGCAACAACAAAATCAGAATTATAAAATTGTACAACAATTTAATAGCTTTGATAAATCCATTTTGCTAGGGACAGGCACTTTTTTCGAAGGTTTCGATTTTCAATCAAACGGTATTAAATGTGTAATGATAGCAAAATTGCCATTTATGAATCAAAATAATACTAAGTATTGGTTAATGGATACTGAATTTGCATCGACCTTTAAAGATTATGTTTTACCAGATGCAGTCACTCGATTTCGTCAAGGGTTAGGTCGATTAATTCGTGGTGAACAAGATAAAGGTATTATCGTTTCATTCGATGACCGACTCGTGCGTAGTAATTATAAGCAATTTTTTGAGCAAGCATTAGAAAACTATAAACAAAACAAAGGCGACATAAAACAATTTTCAAGTTTATTGAAAAAAATAAAAAAAGATGAACATAACAAACCATAAAGTTAACACACGCAACTAGAACTGAGTTACGTATTTTGTTAAAATATATTAGGATAAATAAAAGTAGATTATGAATATTAGGAGACTGGTTATGAAAACAACGATTAAGCAAGCTAAACAATACCTTAACCAAGAAGTAACAATAGGCGCATGGTTAACAAATAAACGTTCAAGTGGGAAGATTGCTTTCTTACAATTAAGAGACGGCACTGGTTTTATGCAAGGTGTTGTAGTAAAAGCGGATGTTTCAGAAGATATATTCAAACTGGCTAAAGAGGTTACACAAGAATCTTCTTTATATGTAACAGGTACGATTACAGAAGATACACGCTCTGATTTGGGTTATGAAATGCAAGTGAAATCAATAGAAGTCATTGCAGAAGCACATGATTACCCAATTACACCGAAAAATCACGGTACTGAATTTTTAATGGATCATCGTCATTTATGGCTGCGCTCTAAAAAGCAACATGCTGTTATGAAAATCAGAAACGAAATCATTCGTGCGACATATGAATTCTTCAATGATAATGGTTTCACAAAAATCGATCCACCAATTTTAACTGCAAGTGCACCAGAAGGAACAAGCGAATTGTTCCATACGAAATACTTTGACCAGGATGCATTTTTATCTCAAAGTGGTCAATTATATATGGAAGCAGCAGCTATGGCACATGGTCGTGTATTCTCATTCGGTCCAACATTCAGAGCCGAAAAGTCTAAAACACGACGCCATTTAATTGAATTTTGGATGATTGAACCAGAGATGGCGTTTTGTGATCATATACAAAGTTTAGAAGTTCAAGAGCAATATGTTACACATGTCGTAAAATCTGTATTAAACAACTGTAAGTTAGAATTAAATGCATTAGAAAGAGATACTTCAAAACTTGAAAAGGTAACAACACCATTCCCACGTATCACATATGATGATGCTGTTGTTTTCTTAAAAGAGCAAGGCTTTGATGATATTGAATGGGGCGAAGACTTTGGTGCACCTCATGAAACAGCTATTGCAAATCATTATGATTTACCAGTATTTATTACAAATTATCCGACTAAGATAAAGCCATTTTATATGCAGCCAAATCCTGACAATGAAGATACAGTATTATGTGCTGATTTAATTGCACCTGAGGGTTATGGTGAGATTATCGGTGGTTCTGAACGTATTAATGATTTAGCGTTATTAGAACAACGTATCAACGAATACGAATTAGACCCTGAAAGTTATAGTTACTACCTAGATTTACGTCGTTACGGTAGTGTACCTCATAGTGGTTTTGGATTAGGATTAGAAAGAACAGTTGCATGGTTATCAGGCGTTGAACATGTCCGTGAAACTTCGCCGTTCCCACGTTTATTAAATCGTTTATATCCATAAATAATGTGTTATTAATTTTCATTTTGCGTCCAGTCTCAAATTTTTGACTGGGCGCTTTTATAACAATTCTGGTTGATTGGAGTGATATATATGAACATTGAACAACTAAAATCAAGACCTGTTATAATACGAAAGGAATTATTAGACCATTATTCTGACATGGGGTTAAACGAGACTGAGCTAATTATTCTAATTAAACTTTTGCATAGTGCAGAAATTTCAAATAAACAACCGTCAATTGAAACTTTACAACAAGGTAGCACATTAGACTCTAGGGAAATTACTGCTATCATTCAACGTTTAATCCAATATGATTTACTAGAATTAAACGTTAGTAAAGATGAAGAAGGTAAATTTACCGAGTATATGAATCTTGATAAATTTTATACAAGGTTAAGTGAAATTATTGATTCAATAGAGAAAGAAGAGATAGCTGAAGATAATACTTTAGCATTTGAAAATGTCTTTAAAAATATAGAACTAACCTTTGGTAGGGCTTTGTCACCTTATGAAATAGAAACAATTAATCAATGGTTAGATGTTGACCATCATGAACTGTCGGTCATTCAAGCAGCATTAGACGAGGCCGCAAGTCAAAATAAACTCAGCTTTAAATACATTGACCGTATCCTACTTAATTGGAAGAAAAACAATGTTAAAACCATTGAAGATTCTAAAAAAATAAGCCGTCAATTTAATCAACCTCAAATGAAACATACTGTACAAAAAGTACCTAAGTTTGACTGGCTAAATGGGGAGAATCCAGATGATCAGCAATAAAAAAGCACTAGAAATGGTAGATGTCATAGCAAACATGTTTCCAAATGCAGAATGCGAATTGGTTCATGACAATCCATTTGAACTTACAATCGCAGTCTTATTATCTGCTCAGACTACAGATATTTCAGTTAATAAATTAACTAAAAATTTATTTCAAAAATATAAGACACCAGAAGATTATTTAAATGTAGAACTAACAGAATTAGAAAATGATATAAAAACAATAGGCTTATATAGAAATAAAGCTAAAAACATTCAAAAGTTATGTCAATCACTGCTCGTTAAATTTGATGGTAAAATTCCTGAAACACACCAAGAACTAGAAAGTCTTGCCGGCGTCGGCAGAAAAACCGCAAATGTTGTAATGAGTGTTGCATTTGGAGAACCTTCATTAGCTGTAGATACACATGTTGAAAGGGTTTCTAAGCGTTTAGGGATTTGTCGCTGGAAAGATAATGTACGTCAAGTAGAAGATAAACTGTGCAAAGTTGTACCTCGTGAGCGTTGGAATAAAACGCATCACCAACTTATATTTTTCGGACGTTACCATTGCTTAGCTAGAAGTCCAAAATGTGATATTTGTCCATTATTTGAAGAATGCAGAGAAGGACAGAAACGATATAAAGCAAGTTTGAAAGAAGCGTGATATTTATGATAGTAAAAGAGGATTTTATTGAACTGGAAACGCAATTAGATATGTTTGCCAAAAACAAGCAATTAAAGAAACCTGAGGCCATTTCTGCATTAGATAGCTATTTCGATTTACTTGTTGCGTATTTCAAACAAATTAATCAAATTGATCAAATTGAACTAAACCAATTGTCTTCGTATCCAGTTGTACCTATGAACTTTGAAGAGCGCTATACTTACATGATAGAGCGTAAGCATCATTTCATGGGTTATAGACAAATGAAAACACTAAAAACCGAACTTATTAAAATGAATGCCGCATATCAACTTAAGCTTAAAAGGGAACAGCAATAACAAAAATGACAATGTTTTTAATGGCTATTATTTATAGGCGCTTAATTTTGACTATTAATATTACTTTTACAAATGAACCATATGCTAAGTATATGGTTTTTTTCTACAAGAAAAAACCCCCGATTTCCTAAAATAGGAACTCGGGGGTTAAATTCATCTTATGATGATTTTCTAATATCAAATATTGCGTTCAAGTTGAATAGCTTAGTCAATGCATTACCACTAGAAGAATTGCTTCCAGAGCTTTGACTTGATTGAGAACTACTTGATGAACCACTATTTGAAGTACTGCTATCAGAACTACTGCTTGATTCACTGCTACTAGAGCTTGATGAAGAACTACTACCTTGACCATTTGGTTTTTGGCTCGTTGTGTTATCATCTGGATGTCCAGCTACAGATAAATCATCTTTATCACTGCCATTAACTGAATCTGGTTTAGTAAAGTCCTTACCATCTTTAGGCGAGATATCAGACATAACATCTTCTAATAGATATTGTGGGTATTCTTGTTCATCGTGACCGACGAATGAATTTACGCCACCTTGTTTAACTGATTTGAAGCCCATCCATACAGACATACTGTATTTAGGCGTGAAACCGTTAATCCAAACATCTTTCGCAGCATCATCTGGTAAGCCGTATTGTTGATAAGTTTGTTCACCATACGTACCTGTACCAGTTTTAGCGGCTAAGTTAACACCTGATACTCCATGACCATAGGCAGAACCATATGCTTCGAATGTACCTTTTAATACTTCCGCTAACATATACGCTGTATAGTCTTTCATCGCTTTATGACTCGTGTGTTCATATTTAATTGTTTCACCGTCTTGCTTAACGACTTTCTTAATAGAGTGTGCATTGTTATATTCTCCACCGTTAGCAACTGCAGCATATGCTGAAGCTAATTGAGTAGGTGAGAATTCTGATGCTGATCCACCTAATACTTCAGAAGGTCCGATATCACTTTGATAATCAAGTCCTACTTTTTTAGCAAATTTCTTAGGTGCATCATTGCCGGCATTTTCTTTAGTAGATTGCCAAGCTTTAAGTGCTGGAATGTTGAAACTTTCACGTAATGCATCATAAAGTTTCACTGTACCATGACTCTTTGTATCATAGTTTTTAAACGTTACACCATCGACTTGATATGAAGATTCATCTTGGATAGCGTGATTTGTTGCCCATTGCATATTTTCTATTGCAGGACCATATGCTAAGAATGGTTTCAGTGATGAACCAGTAGGGTGAGCATCTGTTGCTTGGTTACGATCTTGGATATCTCGATAATTTCTACCGCCAGAAATCGCAACTAAACCACCAGTTTCACTGTCAACAATTGAAGAACCAACTTGTTGGTCTTCGTTCTTATAATAACTACCATTATCTACACGGTCTTGTAAAGTTTGTTGAACATTTTTATCCATGTTTGTATAAATCTTAATACCACTATTTAAAACAGATGCTAAATCTTTGTCTTTAAATTCTTTGTTGTTCATTAATTCTGATTTAACAAACGTTAAGTAAGAATCGTATTCTTTGTTTGAATCATTTTCACTTACTTGTCGTTCTTTATTTGTTCGTTTTACTAAGTTATCTTGAAGAGAAGTTTTTTGTGCTTCTTCTTTTTGCTTCTTAGTAATTCTATGGTGGTATTCCATTAGATAAAGTACTGTATCTTTACGTGATTCCGCTTGTTTAGGGTTGTCATAGATATTATAAGTGTTTGGCACCTGAGGTAGACCTGCTAAGTATGCTTCTTCTGCTAAATTTAAATCTTTTAAGTCTTTGTTGAAGTAATATTTAGCAGCAGCTTTCACACCGTAGACACCATCTGAATAATAAATCTTATTCAAGTACATTTGGAATATTTCATCTTTACTGTACTCTTGTTCTAAACGATATGATAAGTATGCCTCTTGAGCTTTACGAGCAATAGATTTTTGGTCAGTTAAGAATGAACGCTTAACAACTTGTTGTGTTAAAGTCGAAGCACCTTGTGATCCAAATCCACCTGTAAAGTTCTTCGCAACAGCACCAAATAGACGTTTATAATCTAGTGCACCATGATCATAGAATCGATTATCCTCTGTAGCTAAAACAGCTTCTTTCATTTTGGTTGGTACTTTGTCTAAATCGACATGTTCTCTACGTTGACCATTGTCCAACGTTTTTACGAGATCACCATTTTTATCGTAAATTTTTGCTGGTATCGGATCTTGTAATTTAGATTCCGTAAATGCTGGTGCTTTCCAAGCATAATACGCAAATAGTAAAATACCGATTAATGCTAAAACGATAAAGGCAATGATAAGAAAGCCGAATATCTTAATAATCGTTCTCTTAATATTCCTATTCTTTTTTTGTTCGGACTCTCCATTACTATTGGATTGGGAAGTCCTTTTCTTCTCCGTCATACGCGGTCCTCACTTTCATCTAATATCAACTTATCAACTGCTTTGATGTAATTCAATCGTGGTTGATACTGATAAGGAATATAGTAACCATTTTTTCTAATTTCTTCAACCGTAATTGACTTTTTCACCTCACTCATATGTCTTTCCCAAAAATATTTGAATTTAACATAGGGAAGCAAATAAACTTCATCTAATGTTTTGAAGCGGATTAATAAAAAAACGATTCCATTTTGCTTATAACATGCATCCATATGTACAACTTGATGCTCATGCATATTATTTAAAGGAAACGACGTTTTATTTTTAGTTTCTTTTGCTTCAAAATCTAGATAACGGCCATTGTAAATGCCATTATAGTCAGTGGTTGAAGGTGTTCGGAAATAAGCTTCATTGATTACGGCTTTACTTCTCATGGGGTAGTGAACATTTACTATTTGTACGGGGGTAGGCTTTTTATGTATAACAGCCATGCCATGGTTTAAATAATAAGTGTTCGACAGTTCGATATCCTTTTCCAAGGACATACCTCTGCCACCATAGTCTATATTACTTGATTTGTTAGAAAAAGCGCGTCCGACTTGAGGCTTATTTCTATTAAATGGCTTTCCATTAGGATAATTCATTTTTTTCACCACTCTAATTTGGTTATGAAAAACCTTTTCCATTATAACTGACTTTGCTTTATTTTTCCAAACTATACTATAAGAAAGGATGTAAATTTAATTACAAAAATACATCATGTATATTTTAACGTGCTTCTTTTAAATATACAATATTAGAAAATAGAGTTTAATTTTAAGTATTTAAACTTTGACATCGCTTTAGAAATGACGCATCACGGCATTTGTGGTAAATTTGTTGTGTAGGAGGAAACCTCATGCAACAATTAATTACTCAGCTTTTAAATGAAGTGCAATACATGCAAGATAAATATGAGTTAGTAAAAGAAAGTAATACAGATTATGATTTTTATACAGAGGTCATACCATTCACTGAGAATATTGATAAATCACTTTCTAAATTGCGTTCATTTGAGACTCAAATTCTATCATTACAATATATGAATAAAAGAAAGTTCGACCTACTTATTTCAAATATCGAGGCATTGTCTGTCGAGTGTCATTTTAAACGTACAAGTAGGAAACTTTTCACTGAAAAAATTAAAGCAGTACAATATGATTTAGCTTATATACTGAGAAATGAGTGGAAATATGATTAAGACCATTTATGTAACAGGATATAAATCTTATGAATTGAATATATTTAAAGACGATGCGCCAGAAATCAATTATTTAAAGCAATTTCTCAAACATAAATTAATTCAGTTGATTGAAGAAGGATTAGAGTGGGTATTAATACAAGGACAGATGGGTATAGAATTATGGACAGCAGAGGTAGTACTTGAATTAAAAACTACATTCCCGGAGTTAAAACTTGGTATTATAACTCCATTTTATGGGCATAGCGATAGATGGAATGAGCAAAATCAATTAAAGTATAATACAATCCAGCAACAAGCTGATTATGTAGATAGTGTGTTTCATTCATCATATGAAGGGCCTCATCAATTTAAACAAACAGATCGATTTATGCTAGATCATACCGATTTGACGCTGTTAATTTATGATGAGGAACAAGAAGCAAGCCCAAAATTCTTTAAGCAGATGTTAGTTGATTTTATGGAAGAAACAAACTATACTTGTGACATTGTTACGTTCGATGAATTAACTGAATTTATCAACGATTTACAGTGGTCTCAAGAACAAAGTTTTGAATGAGGTGGAAAAATAATGTCAGATGTTTCATTAAAATTATCAGCAAAAGATATTTATGAAAAGGATTTTGAAAAAACTATGACTCGTGGTTATAGAAGAGAAGAAGTAGATGCCTTCTTAGACGATATCATAGCAGATTATCAAAAAATGGCAGACTTAGATAGTGAAGTCGTTAAACTTTCAGAAGAAAATAATAAACTTAAAAAAGAGCTTGAAGAGTTGAGATTACGTGTAGCAACATCGAGACCACAAGAAAATAAAAATTTCTCTTCAAACAATAGTAATGCAAGTAAGAGTGCCAACAATAGCGGTAATAATGTAGATATTTTAAAACGTATTTCTAATTTAGAAAAAGCTGTGTTTGGTAAATAAGGTAAAGCATAATTGTTAGAAATATATGCCAAAGGTGGATAAGGTACTATCTACATAAAGACAAGTTTTAAATAAATTTAAAACTTGTCTTATTTTTATTTGTTTCAAAAGTTAAATGATGATATACTTTTAAAGATGGTGTTTCGGGTAATCGCTATAGCAATATAGAGGAAAGTCCATGCTCACACAATCTGAGATGATTGTAGTGTTCGTGCTTGACGAAACAATAAGTCAAGGCATTAAATTGACGGCAACGAAATAGCCTAAGTCTTCAAAGATATGGCTAGAATAGTTTGA
>NZ_JBICNX010000329.1:0-492 GCF_043107035.1 Staphylococcus sp. 231237_7MaSpsaltlick | reverse complement strand
TTTCTTAGCATTTATAATTTATTTTAACTATCTTATTAGAAAGTATAAATCAATCATGCAAATACTAACTTTAATTGGTAATTACTCTATGGGTATTTATTTAGTTCATCCTTTAGTAAAATGGCTTGTTATGAAAATACCAATTTTTGATAATAGGGATAGCTTATTATTATACAGTATTTTATTTATTACTATCGTTATTATATCTGTAATAACCATTAATTTACTTATTAAAATTCCAAATGGAAACTATATAGTTCCAGTACCTAAAAGGTCAAAATTTGTAAGTAATCAAATTAATTATTCTAATCGTGAAGCAACAGATTAAATTACCCAATTTTTATAATTTTTTCTCCAAGAAAGAGGCTACTATAAACCAATTATTTCGGTTATTTAGTAGCCTCTAAAATATAATATCTATAGTAAACAGGACTGGTACAAAAATCAGTCCTGTTTTTTGATACAAAAAAGGCTCTTTGTCAAAGAGCCTTA
>NZ_JBICNX010000328.1:0-498 GCF_043107035.1 Staphylococcus sp. 231237_7MaSpsaltlick | reverse complement strand
TACTTGTTTAACACTTTTAAATTCATCCATTAGTATATGTTTCGGTAATGTGCTGAATGGCAAATGTTTGATATCTTGTGCAGCATGATTAATCACACGTGAAACGGTTGAATTAGATACACCACAAGACTTCGCTATGGATTTCTGAGAACGTATAGTGGTTGCCTTATCTAAAATTGTTAAACGTGTATTATTAGAAATGTGGCGATCAACATCAACGATGTTAGTTTGAGCTGTAAAGTAAGAACAACAATGCTTACAATAGAATCTTTGTTTTTTAAGGATTAAAAATGCATTCATTTCAGATACTTTTGGAATTGTTATTCTAGAACTTTTAAAACCATTTTTTACAATACTATAGTTTGTGTTACATACACCACAACTTTCACAATAATCAGGAATATATGTAACTTTCGCATAATAGCACTTAAATCTTTCTCCTTTGTATTCAATTTCTTCTAGTTTATTGTCGAAAATAACATTAGGGTCTTCAATTCC
>NZ_JBICNX010000327.1:0-499 GCF_043107035.1 Staphylococcus sp. 231237_7MaSpsaltlick | reverse complement strand
CACTAATATCGTATAGTTTATTATGACATGCATGCGCACATTGTGCCGATTTACAGTTACCTTCAACTTCAAAAATTTTTGAATTCTCAAAGCCTGAATATTCAAAGTGATTATCTATATTTGATGTAATTACAAAATAGTTTTTATCACTAATTAATTCATATAAATTTTTCATAACTTCACTTAATTGATAATCTGCTAAAAAATACTGATATAGTTTACTATAAAATTTCCAGTAAATGAGCTCACTCGGATAAGGGTAAAATAATCCCTCTACAACATTATGAATTAGATATTCCTGTTTAAATGATGAAAAGTAATCATTAAAGTTTTTATCGTCAGCAAAAATATGAAACCCTTCTGCTATCGATAAACCATTACTTGCGCTTATAAGCACTTTATCTGCAGATTCCAAATGCTGAATAATATTTTCTGTAGTCATATATTCTCCTTTAAAGTTAACTATAAATTCACGCTGTTTTCTAACGTTTGTCGATAC
>NZ_JBICNX010000326.1:0-500 GCF_043107035.1 Staphylococcus sp. 231237_7MaSpsaltlick | reverse complement strand
CTAAATGCAGTGCCTAATAATGGTAAAAGTTTAACTATATTTCCTATTGGATTTAATAAAAAACCTATTGCTCCTTTAAGAATATTAATTATCCCAGTGAATATCTTACTTGCGTTCCCTGATGTAACAAATTTCTGCGTTAAACCTAATAAAGATGTTCCGAACAATCCTAAAAAGCTATTCACAGCCATCAATGGAACTGCTAATGACCAAAGTGTCCCTAATAATATAGCTGATATACCAATCAATCGAGCAATCCAAGTGTGATTTCCCATTAAAGCAGCTGTAAATCCTATGACTTTAGTAACAACGTTTAAAAGTGCGCTCGCAATAGGCGCCATCGCTGTACCAAACGTTACTAATAAATTCACAATATTACCTATTAATTGCATAATAACTGGACCATTCTTTTGAACATAATCAATGAACTTTCTAAAGCCCTCTGATTTTCCAACTGTTTCTGACCAATTACGGAATTTTGCACTCATTTTATCTAAATA
>NZ_JBICNX010000325.1:0-501 GCF_043107035.1 Staphylococcus sp. 231237_7MaSpsaltlick | reverse complement strand
TAAGAATGGAGAAGTTCATGAAGTCGCACTATTGGACTGTGCTTTAGGCCTAGGAATGGCTTTGATTGGGATGATACTCAGTAAATTTCTATCTCATAATTGGTTGCACCTATTTTGTATTGTAAGTATTTCTATCACTGCCTTGTGGTATTTGGCTGAAGACGCGCTCGTAATTAAATTGATATTAATGTTATTGTTCGGTTTCACTTTTGGTGTCGATAGAATTATTTTCATGAAAATCATTGTTACATCATATTCGAGTCATACTGTAAAACACATTTATTCCCTGGGAAATGCTCTAGGGCTCCCAGTCCTTGCACTTTGTATTTATCTAAGTATATTAAACTTAGACTTTGTTTGGTTACCATCATTTATTTTATTAATTATACTGATGCTTTTGTTGAAAATTGAACATCACGAAAGGACCTCTACGAATGAAAAATTATTTAATTGAAAGTAAAGATATTTATAACAATGTGTATTTCTCACAACAAGAAATTA
>NZ_JBICNX010000324.1:0-502 GCF_043107035.1 Staphylococcus sp. 231237_7MaSpsaltlick | reverse complement strand
TTATCTAACCAAGTAGATGGTTTAATTGTTGGAACACATAATAGAGGCATCCAGCAATACAAAAAAGATAATTTACCTATTGTAGCAATTGATCGTTTTATGAATGAAGACATTCCAATCATTGAATCAGATAACTACACAGGAGGACAAATAGCAACTTCAAGGTTAATAGAAAAAGGCGCTAGAACTATTGTTCACACTACAGGTCCAACAGAACTCGAGACGCCAGCCCATCGTAGAACACAAGCTTATATAGACACAATGAAAAAAAGTAATTTAGAACCTATTATTTATCATTTAGATTTTAATATAAGTTATACAGAAAAAAACAAAATTTTTCATCGTATTTTTAATGAGCAACCTGAGATTGATGGTATTTTTGCGTCCAACGATGTTGATGCAATTATGCTATTGCAAGTAGCGCAATCTTTGGGTAAACGTGTTCCAGAAGATTTTAAAATCATCGGTTACGATGGTACTGAATTAACAAGAAATATATACC
>NZ_JBICNX010000323.1:0-502 GCF_043107035.1 Staphylococcus sp. 231237_7MaSpsaltlick | reverse complement strand
CATAATTAATTTTATTGCATCATCAATGGTTTCTAATGGGCGAGCATCTGTAACCGCCGAGCGATCATTGATTAATGAAATTCTAGAACCTTTACGTACTCTTGAGGCGATGAGTATATCGTTAGGGACATTAAATTCTTCTTCACTTTGTTCTAAAACACCGTAATGATTAAATAGATTGTCCTTTTTCTCTTCTAAAATGATTTCTCCGTTTTTCATAAATACGAGTTTTGTTGCAAGCTGCTCTATGTCCTCTGATATATGGGATGAAATTAGAATGCCGTTGCCTTTCGCTACGTAATCTTCTAAAATTTCAATGACCTCTTCACGGCTAGAAACGTCCATACCTGCAGTTGCTTCGTCTAAGATAAGGACTTTACTATCGTGACTTAATGCGATTGTTAAAGCAGCTTTCATACGCATACCTCGAGAAAAAGAAGCTATTTCATTTGTAGTAGGTAATTCAAAATTTTTAATTATAGCGAAAAATTTCTCAGAATCC
>NZ_JBICNX010000322.1:0-506 GCF_043107035.1 Staphylococcus sp. 231237_7MaSpsaltlick | reverse complement strand
AATTAACCATACTGTTAAAATATTATCAACTACGAATAAAAATACTAATATTACTATAAAGAATATTAGTAAGAAATCTTTAAAAACATTATCTACAATAAATGTTGCAATAAAAGAGCAAAATAACGATAAACAAAAGAGCATTCCTTTAACTTTATTTAAATAACTTACTGTTTTATACTTACTATCTAAAGTATCTTTTCTATCTTTTGTCATAAATACCTCCTACCATATACTAGACTATTCATATCTAATATAAAATTTACATTTTGCATTTTTCTCCACTATGATGTTATAATACAAATAACGAATAGAAAGTCCATAGATATACACCGAGCCCCAACCTATTGCCGTAGGTTGGGGCTCTTTATGTGATATGGATAGTCGCCTACTTATTGCGTTGGTTTAACCAATAGGTAAACCAAGCTACAATACATCCAGTTATCACAGGTGCAAAAACCGTTACGAATAAAAAGTCCACAGATGCTCACCTCCTTCCGCCGAAA
>NZ_JBICNX010000321.1:0-509 GCF_043107035.1 Staphylococcus sp. 231237_7MaSpsaltlick | reverse complement strand
TTACTTTGTAGAGGTTAGCAAACCTTTATTAGCTTCAGAACAAAACCAACTAATGAGTAAGACAGACAATCCAGTTGAAGGATTAGATGATGAAAACCAACCTACAAAAGGTAACTTCGGACTTAAGCAAAGAAACAAACAGCATACTGATGACATATTATTAGCATCTTATTACCATAATAAACAAGATATTATGATAGACAGTAAAAAGCATTTATTATTAGTGTCTGACAATCCAGATGACATATCTGATCAATTTAAATCTTTAAATGATCTTTATAAAGAAGACTATGCAGGTTTGCAATTAGAATCAGATGCTGGAGATCAAGAGCATTTGTTTAAAGAATTAATCACACCTCCCGAAGGTAGTATTTATGAAGATACAATGATGAGTACGGATTATGTAGGATTTGACCATACAGTTCGAAGAGGACTAAATGATGATAGAGGCGTACCAATAGGAGAACTAACAGCATCAATGACTGATGGTACTGCTATGATGGATTTAA
>NZ_JBICNX010000320.1:0-509 GCF_043107035.1 Staphylococcus sp. 231237_7MaSpsaltlick | reverse complement strand
GGATGGACATAGTAAATTTTTACAAAGCGCATATGTATCAAAAGGGAATATAAAAACACTTTGTGATTATTTTAATACCAAATATAGTATATAAACGGAAGCGGTATAACACCCCCCTCCAAAGTAGACATTTAAAAACACTTTGAAGGGGGTTTTTTATGTTTAAAATACATAAATTTTCTATTTCTCTTTATGTTAGTCGTTTATTCACAATTTCTAAAAAACGAAATTCTTTTCTTACGGTATTAATCCATTACTAAAATATAGCGTCCATTCGTCAATTCAATATCATCACTATCACTTAAAAAAAGATCACTTATTCTCATATCTAAATTATGATTTACCGAAGTCACTGCATCATTGATAAAGGCTTTAGCACTCTGAAAATCAGATAAATATACATATTTTACATACTCCTCCAAATTCTCAAAATAGCGCGTTTCCGTTTCTAATTCTTCTACAGTATCATAAATCATACGCTCATTTATTATATTTATATCTAAATCAGT
>NZ_JBICNX010000031.1:0-38169 GCF_043107035.1 Staphylococcus sp. 231237_7MaSpsaltlick | reverse complement strand
TACGAGTGGTAAGTGAGTGAGGAAAGCGTGCAAGTGAGAAAAGATGCGAGCGCTTGTCTCACGACAAGAAAGGTCTTTAGCGCCGAAGGTAGCAGACTTACGTTCCGCAAGAGTAGGACGTTGCCAGGCAATCAAAGACCCAATAGGGTCTTTTTTTTATGCACGAAGAGCTTAACTGCAACGTAAAACAATTGTCAGTCGCAACGGAATACATGAGCAGAAGCTCATGCATAAGTCCCACTAATACAATGAAATATAAAACGAAATATAATCTGATAAGAGAGCAACAAGTTTTATCTAAATAAATTAGAAGTTAGAATGTAAAAGTGGGACTTTAGAAGCTGACGAACTAAACGAACTCTAAAACCAAGAAGTTTAAATGAACTTATGACTAGTTCTTTAAATATGTTAAAATATAATGAAAATTAAAGTTTAAAAAGTGGGTGTTATATGTCACTACCATTAAATAAGAAGTTTGATGAGTTATTAAAAAGGAAACCTATTTCTATGCATGTCCCGGGACATAAAAATATGACAATAGGCTATCTTAATAAAATGAATTTTGAGATGGATATGACAGAAATAACAGGTTTAGACGATTTGCACCATGCTGAAGATGTTATAGCACAAAGTATGAGCAATGTTAAAAAACATCCTGATTATGATGCTTATTATTTGGTTAACGGTACAACATCAGGTATCTTATCAGTAATCCAAGGTTTTTCAAATGTACAAGGTGAATATGTTATTGCAAGAAATGCTCATAAGTCTGTGTTTCATGCTTTAGATTTAGTTCATACATCTTGCCGTTTATTGGGGATGGATATGAGCATAAAAACAAAACAGTATTTAGGCCCTAGTCTAAACGGACTACTCCAGCAATTGAAAGATTCGAAGTTGTTAGTTCTTACATACCCTAACTATTATGGGGAATGTTTTGATATTGAAGAAACACTAAAATATACAAAGATTCATCAAACACCTACGTTAATAGACGAAGCACATGGTGCACACTTTGATTTAGCAGGTTTTCCAAAGTCTTCATTGAGTATGGGGGCAGATTATGTTGTACAGTCATATCATAAGACATTACCGTCACTGACAATGAGTTCAATTATTTTCATTCATAAAAATGCACCACAGCGTGAAAAGGTATTAAAGTATTTAGCGTACTTTCAATCTTCAAGCCCGTCGTATCTTCTTATGAACAGTTTAGAATTAGCACATGATTTTTATGAAAAATATGATAGTAATTTGTTTTTTGAAAAAAGAAGGAAATGCATTCAAGCTATTGAGTCTATAGGTATGCGTATAGTTGAAGTGAATGATCCATTGAAGTTGAATATACAATGTACAGGTTACTCAGGTATTGAACTACAACAGCTTTTCGAAAACAAAGATATTTATGTAGAATTAGCAGATGAATATCAAGTTCTTTTCGTTTTACCATTGTGGCATAAAGGCGATTATTATCCATTTCAAGAATTAATTGACAGAATAAAGCAAATAGAAGTGGAAAAAAGATCTAATAACATAGATTATAAGATTCCTGATTATGAATTGTGTGGTCTGTATCAGCCAGTTGAAATATCAAGAGTTAAAAGTATAGATATCAATGAAGCTGAAAATCAAATTTTAGCAGTAAATATTGTACCTTACCCACCAGGTATACCAATAATGCTAAAAGGAGAACTCATAACAAAAAATATGATAAAATTAATGAATTATTGGTGTGAACAACACATAAGAGTCGAAGGAATTAAAAAACATAAAATTGAAATTAAGGATGAATAAAATGTCAGCTTTTATAACTTTTGAAGGCCCTGAGGGTTCAGGCAAAACTACTGTCATACAACAAGTAGCACAAAAATTAGAAAATAAATTTGAAGTTGTACTTACCAGAGAACCAGGTGGTGTGAAGACTGGAGAACAAATTCGTGAAGTATTGCTTGAAGGCGATGATATGGATGATCGGACAGAAGCACTATTATTTGCAGCATCTAGGCGTGAACATCTTGTAGGTAAAGTGATTCCATCGTTAGAGAGTGGTAAGTTAGTATTATGTGATAGATATATCGATAGTTCTTTAGCATATCAAGGCTATGCTC
Source organism: Staphylococcus sp. 231237_7MaSpsaltlick (assembly GCF_043107035.1). NCBI lineage: Bacteria > Bacillati > Bacillota > Bacilli > Caryophanales > Staphylococcaceae > Staphylococcus > Staphylococcus sp. 231237_7MaSpsaltlick. The sequence goes on along the minus strand of NZ_JBICNX010000031.1, from coordinate 36,061 downwards.
GGGGAATAGGAATAGAAGAAGTGAAATCTGTTAATGAATTTGCCATCAATGGTCTGTATCCTGATATTACGGTATATCTTGATGTTAGCGTAGAAGTTGGAAGAGAAAGAATCTTAAAGAATCAGCGCAATCAAAATCGTTTAGATCAAGAAAATATAAAATTTCATGAAAAAGTAGTTGAAGGTTATAAAAAAATTATTCATAATGAGTCTGAACGCTTTATGGTAATAGATGCAGATCAGAGTGTAGAAGATGTAGTTAATGCAACGTATGAATCTATCATCAAATACTTAGAAAAATTATGATATAATACTGGGAAGAGGTGTTTAATATGAAAATGATTATAGCAATCGTACAAGATCAGGATAGTCAAGAACTTTCAGATAAACTTGTTAAACATAACTTTAGAGCAACGAAACTTGCAACAACTGGTGGTTTTTTAAGAGCAGGTAATACAACGTTTTTATCTGGTGTAGAAGATGACCGAGTTGATGAAATGCTAAAAGTTATTAATGACACTTGTGGTAATAGAGAGCAACTTGTATCACCTATAACACCAATGGGTGGCAGTGCAGATTCTTATATTCCATATCCGGTTGAAGTAGAGGTTGGAGGAGCAACGGTATTTGTAATGCCAGTTGAGGCTTTCCATCAATTTTAGAATCATGGTTGCTATATATAGTGACCTTTCAAATTACATTTCCACTTAAGACTAAACTGTTATGAACTTAAGTAATGTGCTTTGTAAGGTTACTATGTATAAGCAGCCTTTTTATATAAAGGAGTAACTTTATGTTGGATGAACTAGACAGACTGACGAAAGCGTATCAATCAAATAAACTCTCGCATGCTTATTTATTTGAGGGCGATGATGGACAAACTATGCAAAAAGTCGCAATTGATTTTACGAAATTAATCCTATGTGGCCAAGAGAACCAATGTCAGTTAAAAGTAGAAACATTTAATCATCCAGATTTTATGTATATATCTTCTGAAGAAACTACGATTAAAAAAGACCAAGTAGAACAATTAGTACATCATATGAATCAACTACCTATCGAGGGTGACTATAAAGTATATATTATTGAATCTTTTGAAAAATTAACCATCCAAGGTGAAAATAGTATTTTGAAATTTTTAGAAGAACCACCTGAAAATACGATAGCCATCTTATTAACAACAAAACCAGAACAAATTTTAGATACTATTCACTCTAGATGCCAACATGTATATTTTAAACCAATAGATAAGTCTTTGTTTATAGAAAGACTAATTGAACGCGAAATTTCACGTCCTGTAGCAGAATTGTTAAGTACATATACAACACAAATTGAAAGTGCAGTTGCGTTAAATGAAGAAGCAGATCTGATGGCATTGCGTAAAAGTATTATAAAATGGTGCCAATTGTTGTTAACAAATCGTTCAATGGCGTTAATAGCCATTGTCGATTTATTAAAGCAGGCTAAAAATCGTCGCTTACAGTTAGTTACGTTAGGGGCAGTTAATGGTTTCTTTGAGGATGTTATGCATGCTAAGGTAGGAATGGATGATGATATCATATATCATGATTTATATGAAGAAGTAAAAGCATTTTCTAAAAAGTTAACATATAATCAAATTATTTTGATATATGATCAAATAACAGAAGCACATAAAAAATTAAATCAAAATGTTAATCCGACATTAGTATTTGAACAGATTGTGATAAAAGGGGTGAGTTAATCATGCAAAATGTAGTAGGAATTGATTTTCAAAAATCAGGGAAAATGGAATACTATTCACCAAAAAAATTCGATTTAAATGTAGGCGATTGGGTGGTAGTTGAATCTAAAAGAGGATTAGAGATGGGCCGTGTAAAATATGCTCCATTAGATGTTGCTGATGAAGATGTAACATTACCTTTAAAAGAAATTGTCCGTCATGCAACAGATGAGGATTTAAATCAATATGAGCAAAATGAAAAAGATGCCGAAGAGGCAATGACATTATGCAAAAATACAATTCAACAGCAGAGTTTAGAGATGAGACTAGTAAATTGCGAATTTACATTAGATAAATCAAAAGTGATTTTTAATTTTACATCGGATGAGCGCGTTGATTTTAGAAAATTAGTGAAAGTTCTAGCACAAAAACTAAAAACACGTATTGAATTAAGGCAAATAGGCGTTAGAGATGAAGCGAAATTGCTTGGTGGTATTGGTCCATGTGGACGCTCTTTATGCTGTGCTACGTTCCTAGGTGACTTTGAACCAGTATCTATAAAAATGGCAAAAGATCAGAATTTATCACTCAATCCCACTAAAATTTCAGGGGCTTGTGGTCGTCTAATGTGTTGCCTTAAATATGAAAATGATTATTATGAAGAAGCACGTGCGCAATTACCTGATGTAGGAGAAGCTATTAAAACACCAGAAGGCAATGGTAAAGTGATTGGCCTAAATATCTTAGATATTTCTATGCAAGTAAAAGTGGATGGTCTTGAACAGCCGCTTGAATATAAAATGGAAGAATTAGAGACATTAAATTAGGAGGCCAAAATAACATTGAATCGTAGCGACATATTTGAAAAATTGGCGAATTTAGAATCAAATATTAATCAAATCAACAGTGATATGGTTAATTTGAAGAATCTTACGGTTGAATTGATTGAAGAAAATGTCGCCTTACAAATCGAGAATGAGAATCTAAAAACATTAATAGACAAAGAAGAACAATCTAAAAGTATAGAACAAGGTAAAAAAACGCCTGTTAAACAACCACTTCGCAGTAAAGACAATTTGGCTATGCTTTATAAAGAAGGTTTTCATATTTGTAATGGTGAATTGTTTGGGAAACATAGAAAAGGCGATGATTGCTTATTCTGTCTTGAAGTATTAACTGAATAAAAATTGATATGGACCAAAACCCATAGTAATCATATGTAATTGAGGATGAGCAGTGACGATAGGCTTGATTATTAAGCATCGTTACCTTATCCTTTTTTTTGGAGGTTAGAAAGATGCTTTTAGCAGATGAAAGATTGGATTATTTAACAAAAGAAAACTTAAGAATTATACAAAATGATGAAGTGTTTTCTTTTTCTACTGATGCACTATTACTCGCGCATTTTACAAAAATTAAAAAGCAAGATACGATTATGGATTTGTGTTCGGGGAATGGGGTTATTCCTCTGTTGCTTTCGGATAAAGGGAAACAAAATATAGATGGTATTGAGATTCAGCAACAACTAGTTGATATGGCACAAAGAAGCGTTGTATATAATCAATTAGACGATAGAATCCACATGTATCATATGGATTTGAAAAAAGTACAACAACAGTTTAAACCCTCACAATATAGCCTTGTCACTTGTAATCCACCTTACTTTAAAGTCAATCAACAACATCAACATCAAAAAAATGCGCATAAAATAGCTAGACATGAGATAATGTGTACATTAGAAGATTGTTGTTTAGCAGCCAGACATTTATTAAAACAAGGTGGGCGCATGGTCATGGTTCATAGAGCAGAACGTCTTATGGATGTCTTAAGCTATATGAGAGCATATCAAATTGAACCTAAAAAACTTTATTTTGTATATAGTAAACAAGACAAAGTATCGCAAACAATAGTTGTGGAAGGTAGAAAAGGTGGTAACCAAGGTTTAGACATACAGCCACCATTTTATATTTATAATAATGATGGCACTTACACCGAGGAAATGAGAGAAATATATTATGGATAAACATTATATTTATATAGTTAAATGTAAGGATGGTAGTTTATATACGGGGTACGCAAAAGATATTACACAAAGAGTAACTAAACATAATAATGGTCAAGGTGCTAAATACACGAAAATAAGACGCCCGGTACAACTCGTTTATCAAGAAGTGTTCGATACAAAGTCTGAAGCAATGAAACGTGAGTATGAAATTAAGACATATACACGTCAACAAAAATTAGAATTAATAAGTGGGGGTTAGGTTATGTCGACATTATATTTAGTAGGAACGCCTATTGGTAACTTGGCGGATATTACATATCGTGCTGTTGATACATTAAGAAATGTAGATTTGATTGCTTGTGAAGATACACGAGTGACAAAAAAATTATGTGTACATTATGAAATACAAGCACCGCTCAAGTCTTACCATGACCATAATAAAGAACAGCAAACAGATTATCTTATTGAACAATTGCAACAAGGTAATAACATCGCATTAGTATCAGATGCAGGTTTACCATTAATTAGCGACCCTGGTTATGAACTAGTTGTTGCTTCTAGAGATAATGGTATCAGAGTAGAGACTATACCAGGACCAAACGCAGGTTTAACTGCATTAATGGCAAGTGGATTACCTTCTTTTACTTATACATTTTTAGGCTTTTTACCGCGAAAAGATAAACAAAAACAATCATACCTAGAACAACGTATGTATGAAAATAGCACTTTAATTATTTATGAGTCACCACATCGAGTAAAAGATACGATTAAAACGATTCAAAAGATTGATAGAGATCGTAAAGTTTCTTTAGGTAGAGAGCTAACAAAGAAATTTGAGCAAATTGTTACTGATTATGTAGGCAATATACTAGACCGTCTTAATGATGAAAGTATTCCAACTAAAGGTGAATTTGTAGTACTTATTGAAGGCGCCGAAGCAGTAGAAGATACAGCTTGGTTTGAAGATATGTCAATTAAAGAACACGTTGATTATCATATAAATCAAAATATGAAACCGAAAATAGCGATTAAACAGGTGGCAGAATTACGCCAAATGAAAACGAGTGAAGTTTATGACATTTATCATGAAGTTTAAGTGAGGAAGAAAAAATAAATTATGGCTTAGTAAATTTATAAAATAATAAATTCAAGTAAAAGGACATACCACAAATTCGAATTTAATCAAGAAAAAAGAGTTGAAAAACTCCCATAACATGCGCGATTTATGGTAATGTAGATAAGATAGAGATTATTAATCATATTTAAATTATAGCAAAATAAAAACTTAAAAATGCTGGATATGACTAGTATGCTATCCAAAGAATTTTTATGATGATTAACATATAAATCGGAATAGAAATACATATCTGCTTCATTGAAAAGAAAAATGAATTTAGATATATTTATAGTGTAAGAATCGAGGAGGAACATTAATGGCGAAAGAAACTTTTTATATCACTACACCAATATATTATCCAAGTGGGAATTTACATATCGGTCATGCTTATACAACAACAGCTGGTGATGTAATCGCACGTTATAAAAGAATGCAAGGCTATGATGTTCGTTATTTAACAGGTACGGATGAACATGGACAAAAAATACAAGAAAAAGCACACAAAGCTGGAAAATCAGAATTAGAATATTTGGATGAAATGATTGCTGGTATTAAAGATTTATGGCAAAAATTAGAAATCTCAAATGATGATTTTATACGTACGACAGAAGCGCGACACAAAGAAGTTGTGCAACAAATTTTTGAACGTTTATTAGCTCAAAATGATATTTATCTTGGTGAATATGAAGGTTGGTATTCAGTACCGGACGAAACATATTACACAGAAACACAGTTAGTTGACCCAGTTTTCGAAAATGGAGAAATCGTCGGTGGTAAGAGTCCAGATTCTGGTCATGAAGTAGAGTTAGTTAAGGAAGAAAGCTACTTCTTTAATTTATCTAAATATACAGACCGTTTATTGGAATTTTACGATGAAAATCCTGAGTTTATTCAACCGCCTTCACGTAAAAATGAAATGATTAATAACTTTATTAAACCGGGACTCGAAGATTTAGCGGTGTCACGTACGTCATTTGATTGGGGTATTCATGTTAAATCAAACCCAAAACATGTTGTTTACGTTTGGATTGATGCGCTTGTAAACTATATTTCTTCATTAGGTTATTTATCTGATGACGATAGTTTATTTAAAAAGTATTGGCCGGCAGATATTCATATAATGGCTAAGGAAATCGTGCGTTTCCACTCTATTATATGGCCAATTCTATTAATGGCGTTAGATATACCGCTTCCTAAGAAAGTATTTGCACATGGCTGGATACTCATGAAAGACGGTAAAATGAGTAAATCTAAAGGTAATGTTGTAGATCCTAATGTACTTATTGACCGCTATGGTTTAGATGCTACACGTTATTACTTAATGCGTGAATTACCATTTGGTTCTGACGGCGTATTTACTCCTGAAGGATTTGTGGAACGTACAAATTATGATTTAGCAAATGATTTAGGAAACTTAGTGAATCGTACCATTTCAATGATTAATAAATACTTTGATGGTGAATTACCTGCATATCAAGGACCTAAACATGATTTAGATAAAGATATGGAGCAAATGGCGCTAGATACTGTGAAGACATTCCATGAAAATATGGATGATTTACAATTTTCAGTAGCACTTTCAACAGTTTGGAAATTTATTAGTCGTACGAATAAATATATTGATGAAACTTCACCTTGGGTATTAGCTAAAGATGAAGAACAACAAGAAATGCTTGGCAATGTGATGGCTCACTTAGTAGAAAATATTCGTATTATAGCAGTGTTATTAAGACCATTCCTTACACATGCACCAAAACAAATCTTTACACAGTTGAATATCAACTCTCCAGAGTTGTTTGAGCTTGATAGTATTGAAACATATGGTGCTTTAACTGAACCTATAATGGTAAGTGAAAAACCACAACCTATCTTCCCACGTCTAGATAGTACGGTTGAAATTGACTATATTAAACAATCAATGCAACCTGAAAAGAAAGAGGAAGAAAATTCAGTAGAAGAAGTGCCGACTAAAGCACAAATTGATATTAAAGATTTTGATAAAGTAGAAATTAAAGCTGCAACAATTATAGATGCTGAACAAGTGAAGAAATCTGATAAGTTATTAAAAATCCAAGTAGATTTAGATAACGAACAGCGCCAGATTGTTTCGGGTATTGCACAATATTACCAACCTGAAGATATTATTGGTAAGAAGGTTGCTGTTGTGACTAACTTAAAACCTGCTAAATTAATGGGTAGAAAATCAGAAGGTATGATTTTATCAGCTGAAAAAGATGGCGTACTAACACTTGTTAGCTTACCAAGTGCGATTTCAAATGGCTCAGTAATTAAATAATCACAAATTAAGGGAGCGGTTAAAAGATGCTAATCGATACACATGTTCATTTAAATGCAGACCAATACGATGAAGATTTAGAAGCGGTTATTGAACGCGCTAGAGAAAATGGGGTAGATCGCATGTTTGTAGTTGGTTTTGATACACCTACAGTTGAGCGTACGATGGAACTCATTGACCAATATGAATTTATCTATGGAATCATTGGATGGCACCCTGTAGATGCGATAGATTGTACAGAGGAACGTCTAGAATGGATTGAGGCACTTGCGGCGCATCCTAAAGTGATTGGTATCGGCGAAACAGGACTGGATTATCATTGGGATAAATCACCTAAAGATATCCAACAAGCATTATTTAGAAAACAAATAGCTTTGGCGAAGCGCGTTAACCTGCCAATTATCATTCATAATAGAGAAGCAACTCAAGATTGTATAGATATTTTGAAAGAAGAACATGCTGAAGAAATTGGCGGTATTATGCATAGCTTTAGTGCTTCTCCTGAAATTGCCGATGATGTTATTAATAAATTGAATTTTTATGTTTCTTTAGGTGGTCCAGTAACATTTAAGAATGCCAAACAACCTAAAGAAGTTGCAAAACATGTACCATTTGATAGATTATTAGTTGAAACGGATGCACCATTTTTATCACCACATCCTTATAGAGGTAAACGTAATGAACCAGCACGTGTAACGCTAGTTGCTGAAGAAATTGCTGAATTACGAGGTGTGAGTTATGAAGAAGTGTGTAAACAAACAACTGAAAACGCAGAACGATTGTTTAAATTAAAAGCATAAAACATTACAAAAGGTATCGGTCTGAGATAAGGCTTAGTTGATAAAATATAGGCTAAGTAGTCATCATAATTTACACGCCGATACCTTTTTTATTTTTATCTAAAATCGAAGTGAGTAATGAAAGGTGTAACAATAAATGAAGATAAATGAATTTATTGTAGTTGAAGGCAGAGACGATACTGAGCGTGTAAAAAGAGCGGTTGAATGTGATACGATTGAGACAAATGGAAGCGCTATTAATCAAGCGACTTTAGAGATTATTGCGCGCGCATTTGAGACAAGAGGTGTCATTGTACTTACCGATCCAGATTTCCCAGGTGATAAAATAAGAAATACGATTCAAAAATATATCCCCGGTGTTAAACATGCCTATATTGATCGACATAAGGCTAAAAATAAACGCGGTAAAATAGGTGTTGAACATGCTGATATTGGAGATATTAAAGAAGCGTTAATGAACGTAAGCACACCCTTTGAAGAAGGACACGAATCAATAAGTAAAGGCGTGTTGATTGATTTAGGCTTACTCGTTGGTAAAGATGCACGTAAAAAAAGGGAACTATTAGGCCGTAAGTTACATATTGGTCATTCTAATGGTAAACAATTGTTGAATAAGCTAAATGCATTTGGTTATACAGAAAGAGATGTTAGAAATGCATTAAGCGAAAATGAGGGAAGTGAAAGTTAAATGGAATACAAAGATATTGCAACACCAACCCGTACCAAAGCATTACTTAATCAATATGGATTTAATTTCAAAAAGAGTTTAGGGCAAAACTTTTTAATTGATGTGAATATTATTCACAATATCATTGAGACCAGTGATATCAACGAGCATACGGGCGTGATAGAAATTGGTCCAGGTATGGGTTCGTTAACTGAACAATTAGCTAAAAACGCTAAAAAGGTGGTTGCCTTTGAAATTGACCAACGCCTGATACCTGTACTTGAAGATACGATGGAGCCATATGATAATGTAACTGTGATAAATGAAGATATACTTAAAGCAGATATTGCGCATTATGTTGCTGAACATTTTTCAGAATGTGAGAAAATAATGGTGGTAGCAAACTTGCCGTATTACATTACAACGCCTATTTTATTAAATTTAATGCAACAATCATTACCGATTGATGGTTATGTAGTTATGATGCAAAAAGAAGTGGGAGAACGTCTGAATGCACAAGTCGGCACAAAGGCATACGGTTCATTATCAATTGTAGCGCAATATTATACTGAAACAAGCAAAGTGCTAACTGTGCCTAAAGCTGTATTCTTACCACCACCGAATGTAGATTCTATTGTAGTTAAATTAATGAAGCGCTCGACACCGATTGTAACTGTAGATGATGAAAATAAATTTTTCAAAATGACAAAAGCAGCATTTGGCCAAAGACGTAAAACGATTAACAATAATTATCAAAGTTTATTTTTAAATGGTAAAGCTAATAAGCAAATGATACTTGAATGGTTAGAAGCCAGTGGTATAGATCCGAGACGACGCGGAGAAACACTTTCAATAAAAGAATTTGCACATTTATACAATGAATTGAAAAATTTCCCGGAATTAGAATTTTAAATTATTGACAAGCGCGCTTTACCTTGCTAAAATTGATATTTTATTTGACAAAAAACCTCAAAATGTGTTATTATACAACTTGTAGCGAGGTGGAGCAATATGCCAAAATCTATTGGAGACATCAAAAATTCACTTGATTGTCAATTAGGGAACAGAATTGTACTTAAAGCGAATGGTGGACGTAAGAAAACAATTGAACGTAGTGGTGTTTTAAAAGAAACATACCCTTCTGTTTTTATTGTTGAACTAGATCAAGATATATATAATTTTGAGCGTGTATCCTATACATACACTGACGTTTTGACTGAAAACGTACAAGTTTCTTTCGAAGGTGATAATCATCAAGAAGCAATTGCACACTAATTAAAATGAATTTAAATTAAGTTTGGCAAATTATGGCGCCTTACTTGTCAATTTAAACTTTAATATGAGAATGAATTTAAATAAAAGGTATGTTGGTGTAATGACGCTAACATACCTTTTTTGTTATATTAATATTATTGCATAAAAGAGTAGATAATAGTTTTATCAACAATAAACAATATTGTAAAATAGTAAATTAAGAAAGATGCTTTTTATTTTTAGCCTACACCATTTGATAGTCTTTAAATAATAAAGTGGCAATAGAAATGACTAAGTTTTAAAAAACTAACAACGCAATGTTAACAATATGTTAAAATCATTTTATTACCATATCGAATTGGAAGAGGGTGGGGATATGATTTATGAAACGGCACCAGCGAAAATAAATTTAACGTTGGACACACTCTTTAAACGAGATGATGGTTTTCATGAAGTCGAAATGATAATGACGACAATTGATTTAAATGATAGATTGTCATTTGAACTACGTAAAGACAGAAAAATAATTGTTGACGTAGAACAATCCTATGTTCCCTCCGATAACAAAAATTTAGCGTACAAGGCTGCAGAATTAATGAAAAAGACCTATAATTTAAAGCAAGGTATAACTATTACTATAGATAAAAATATTCCTGTCTCAGCTGGTTTGGCAGGTGGGTCTACCGATGCTGCAGCAACAATGAGAGGGATGAATCGATTATATAATTTAAATCGACCGCTTGAAGAGTTGTGTGAGCTGGGTATACAAATTGGAACAGATATTCCATTTTGTATTTTAGGGAAAACTGCATTATGTAAAGGTAAAGGGGAAATCATTAAATTTTTAGATAAACCACCTTCCGCATGGGTTATAGTTGCTAAACCTGATTTAGGTATATCTTCACCTGATATATTTAAAAAATTAGATTTAAAACAGTCCTATAATGTCCATACTGACGCATGTGAAGCGGCCTTAATTTCAGAGGATTATGACCTATTATGTAAAAGTCTGTCAAACCGATTGGAACCTGTCTCGGGAAAGATGTATACAGAAATTTTAAAAATAAAGGCCAATATGCTAGAAAATGGAGCAGATGGCGCTGTTATGAGTGGTAGTGGTCCTACTGTTTATGGGTTAACACGAAAAGAAAGACAAGCAAAGCACGTATACAATGCTGTTAACGGTTGTTGTAACGAAGTGCACATTGTAAGACTATTAGGCTAATTGAGAAGGGATGAATCGAATGCGCTATAAAAGAAGTGAACGAATTGTTTATATGACTCAATATTTAATGAACAATCCGAATAAATTAATACCGTTAACGTATTTTGTACAAAAGTTTAAGCAAGCGAAGTCTTCCATTAGTGAAGATGTTCAAATTATTAAAACAACTTTCCAAAAGGAAAAGCTAGGAACAGTGATTACTACTGCAGGTGCTAGCGGCGGTGTTACTTATAAACCAGAGATGAGCAAAGCAGAAGCAACAGAAGTTATTGATGAAGTGATAGAACATTTACAAGAAAAAGAACGGTTACTGCCAGGTGGTTATTTATTTTTATCTGATTTAATGGGTAATCCAACTTTATTGAATCGAGTTGGTAAATTAATAGCAACACTATATATGGATGAAGAATTGGATGCTATTGTAACGATTGCCACTAAGGGTATCTCTCTAGCAAATTCAGTTGCAAATGTATTGAATTTACCTGTAGTAGTTATTCGTAAAGATAATAAAGTGACTGAAGGTTCTACTGTTTCTATAAATTACGTGTCTGGCTCTTCTAGAAAAATCGAGACAATGGTACTATCAAAGAGAACATTACCCGAAAATTCCAATGTACTTGTGGTCGACGATTTCATGCGTGCTGGTGGTTCAATAAATGGTGTGATGAATTTGATGAATGAGTTTAAAGCACATGTTAAAGGGGTATCGGTACTAGTAGAATCAAAAGAAGTTAAGCAAAGATTAATTGAAGATTATACTTCCTTAGTTAGATTATCTGATGTAGATGAGTACAATCAGGAATTTAAGGTGGAACAAGGCAACAGTTTAACTAAATTTTCTTAAAGGAGCGATTTCGACATCATGAAAGTTATTAATACGGAAAAGGCGCCCGAAGCGTTAGGGCCATACTCGCATGCAACAGAAATAAATGGACTTGTATTCACTTCAGGACAAATTCCATTAAATTTAAATGGAGAAATTGTCAGTGAAGATGTAAAAGAACAAACGACACAAGTTCTAGAAAATTTAAAAGTCGTGTTAGACCAAGCTGGATCAGATTTAGATTCAGTGATTAAAGCTACTATTTTCATTGCTGATATGAATGAATTTCAAAATATAAATGAAGTTTATGGCAAATACTTTAATGAACATCAACCAGCTAGAAGTTGTGTTGAAGTGGCAAGATTGCCGAAAGATGTTAAAGTTGAAATCGAATTAATAGCGAAAGTGAAATAAGGGTTTATAATTTTTAATGAAATTGTTAAGCTTCTAAACAAAGAGATACTAGGGGGGCTCACTACATGAAAGTGACAGATGTAAGACTTAGAAAAATACAAACAGATGGAAGAATGAAAGCGCTTGTTTCAATTACCTTAGATGAATCATTCGTAGTACATGATTTACGAGTGATTGAAGGCAACACAGGTCTATTCGTCGCAATGCCAAGTAAACGTACACCAGACGGTGAATTCCGAGATATCGCGCATCCTATAAATTCTGAAATGAGACAAGAAATACAAGATGCAGTGATGAAAGTGTATGAAGAGACTGATGAGGTCATCCCTGACAGAAATGCACAGTCATCAGATAATTCTGAAGAAGAAGCTTAAATTAAAAAACTTATTAAAAAAGATTGGATTTCTCCACAAACAGAAATCCAATCTTTTTTATTTTTGTAAAGTCAACCCGAAACAAAAAATAAAATTAATTGTTAAATTGTAAAGGTGACAAAAAATATATTATTTATAATTATAAATAATATGTGCTTTTTACTGCATCATAAATCAGAAAATTAGTATTGAAAAAAAGGATGCATGTGTATGATAACAACTAAATGAGAATACAGTATTTGTATTACATATTCATATATCGTTCTATAATTCGATAATATAAAAGCGGTTACTTGATTGAACAAAGATGACAAATCTATGCCTAGATATTTCTAATATTTTTAATGAAAATATTTCCATTATATAACATTGGTGTTTTGAGCCTTGAAAGTGTGACTAGCGTTAAATTATAATAAGTAAGAAGTGTATATTTTAATGGAGGGTTAACATACATGCAAAGACATGCAATAGTACTTGCAGCTGGCAAAGGTACGCGTATGAAATCAAAGAAATACAAAGTACTACATGATGTAGCAGGCAAATCAATGATTGAACATGTCATAGACAACGTTAAGCAATCAGGCGTAGAACAACTTGTTACAATTGTTGGGCATGGCGCACAAAATGTCAAAGACACATTGGGCGATGCATCACTTTATAGTTTTCAAGAAGAACAATTAGGCACTGCACATGCTGTTAAGATGGCAAGTGAGCATTTGAAAGATAAACAAGGCACAACGTTAGTAGTATGTGGAGACACACCGTTAATCACTGCGACAACATTGAAATCAATGATAGAACACCATGAGAACAAAAAAGCACAAGCTACTGTTTTATCAGCAACAGCATCTAATCCATTTGGTTATGGACGTATCCTGCGCGACTCGTCACAACAGTTGACTAAAATTGTTGAGCAAAAAGATGCAACAGAAACAGAGCGACAAATTAATGAAATTAGTTCAGGTATTTTCGCATTCGACAACCAAGTTTTATTTGAAAAATTGGAGTTAGTGAAAAATGAAAATGCGCAAAAGGAATATTATTTGCCTGATGTACTTTCATTAATTTTAGAAGATAAAGGCGTCGTTGAAATCTATCACACAGATGATTTTGAAGAGATTATGGGTGTTAATGATAGAGTGATGTTAAGTGAAGCTGAAAAAGCTTTTAAGAAACGCACTAATGAACAACATATGAGAAACGGTGTAACCATTGTTGACCCAGCAACTACATATATAGGAGCTGACGTTATCATTGGAGAAGATACAGTTGTTGAACCAGGGGTGAAACTTGCCGGACACACAGTAATCGGTGAAGATACAATTGTTGGACAATATACTGAAATAACGAACAGTAAAGTAGGTTCCAATGTCACAATTAAACAATCTGTCATCAATGAAGCAGTTATTGGTGATCAAGCTAATATTGGGCCGTTTGCACAACTTCGTCCTGGTGCAGACCTAGGCGAAAAAGTTAAAGTAGGTAACTTTGTTGAAGTTAAAAAATCTGTTGTTAAAACAGGTGCTAAATTACCTCACTTAAGTTATATAGGCGATGCTGAAATTGGCGAAAGAACAAATGTTGGTTGTGGCTCAATTACAGTGAACTATGATGGTATCAATAAATTCAAAACGATTATTGGTAATGATTCATTTATTGGTTGTAATACGAACCTTGTTGCCCCAATAACATTAGGAGACCGTTCGTTTATAGCGGCAGGTTCCACAATCACGGATAATGTCCCAGAAGACAGTTTGGCATTAGCTAGGGCTAGACAAACAACCAAAGAAGGTTATTTGAAAAAATAAAGGCATATATTTAGACAAGCGTACTTAAACTGTTAAAATCAATGTAATTGTATGAAAAGTTAACAAGAGTATGTGATTATGTTGCTGAACGATTTAAGCTTTGTTTTGTCTACAAAGGAAAACGAATTGAAAGAATTAATTGGAGGACTATAAATGTTAAACAATGAGTATAAGAATTCTGCTTTGAAAATATTTTCTTTAAAGGGTAATGAACCATTAGCCCAAGAAGTTGCAGACCAAGTTGGAATTGAGTTAGGTAAATGTTCGGTAAAACGTTTCAGCGATGGAGAAATTCAAATTAATATAGAAGAAAGTATCCGTGGTTGTGATGTGTTTATTATTCAACCAACATCAAATCCAGTGAATTTACATTTAATGGAATTGTTGATCATGATTGATGCTTGTAGACGTGCGTCAGCAGCGAATATTAATATAGTTGTTCCATATTATGGCTATGCACGCCAAGATAGAAAAGCACGTAGCCGTGAACCAATTACAGCAAAACTTGTAGCAAACTTAATTGAAACAGCAGGCGCAGATCGTATGATTGCACTTGATTTACATGCGCCACAAATACAAGGATTCTTCGATATGCCAATTGACCACTTAATGGGCGTTCCAATCTTAGCAGAATATTTCAATAATCAAACAGATATTGACCTTGAAGAATGTGTTGTCGTTTCACCTGACCATGGCGGTGTAACAAGAGCACGTAAACTTGCGGACATATTAAAAACGCCGATTGCCATTATAGACAAGCGTCGTCCAAAACCTAATGTTGCTGAAGTGATGAATATTGTAGGTGAAATTGATGGACGTACAGCAATTATTATAGATGATATTATTGATACAGCTGGTACCATTACTTTAGCTGCACAAGCCTTAAAAGATAAAGGTGCTAAAGATGTTTATGCATGTTGTACACACCCTGTTTTATCAGGTCCAGCAAAAGAACGCATTGAAAATTCAGCAATAAAAGAACTTGTAGTTACGAACTCAATTCAATTAGATGAAAGCCGCAAACCATCTAACACGAAAGAATTATCTGTAGCTGGTTTACTAGCACAAGCAATTATCCGTGTATATGAACGCGAATCTGTCAGTGTACTATTTGACTAATTAGTAAAATAGATATATAATTATTTCGTTCGTGATTTCACGACTTAATAAACACTTGCAAGCAACATGACGTTGATGGGTAAGTGAAGGGGTTCTTATTTATGAAAGATAAGAACAAAATATGAAAGGTGGAAATAATATGGCTGCATTAAAGTCAATTATTCGTCAAGGTAAACAAACTCGTTCAGACCTTAAAAAATTAAGAAATATTGGTAAAGTACCTGCAATTGTATATGGTTATGGTACTAAAAATACTTCAGTTAAAGTAGACGAAGTAGAATTTATCAAAGTTATTCGTGAAGTTGGACGTAACGGTGTTATCGAATTAGGCGTAGGTTCTAAAACTATCAAAGTAATGGTTTCAGACTACCAATTCGACCCGCTTAAAAACCAAATCACTCACATTGATTTCTTAGCTATCAACATGACTGAAGAACGTACTGTTGAAGTACCAGTTCAATTAGTTGGTGAAGCTGTAGGAGCTAAAGAAGGCGGCGTTGTTGAACAACCATTATTCGACTTGGAAGTTACTGCTACTCCAGACAACATTCCTGAAGTGATCGAAGTAGATATCAGTGAATTAGAAATTAACGATACGCTTTCAGTAGAAGACATCAAAGTTTCAGGTGATTACACTATCGAAAATGAAGCAACTGATTCAATTGTAACAGTAGTTCCTCCAACAGAAGAACCTACTGAAGAAGAAATCGAAGCAATGGAAGGCGATTCAGAAACTGAAGAACCAGCTGTTGTTGGCGAAGAAGACGATGAAAGTGATGAAGAAAAATAATAAGTAATAATGCTTATCATTGCTTTATCATCATATGCTGATTAAATCAGCGTTATCATATCTTATAAAAAGCACCGTGCTTAATACGTTAAGCAGGTGCTTTTTTATGTTATTATAGTGAATGATACGACAAAAAATGATAAGAAAAATAATTAATAGAACTCAAATGTAAATTAGATAAAGAGACAACTATTGGAGGTAACATAATGAAGTGTATTGTAGGTTTAGGCAATATTGGTAAACGCTTCGAACAAACAAAACATAATATTGGATTTGAAGTTATTGACTATATGTTAGAGCAAAATAAATTCACTTTAGACAAACAAAAATTTAAAGGTGCATACACGATAGAACGGTTTGCAGGCGAAAAAGTCATGTTTATTGAACCGATGACGATGATGAATTTATCTGGAGAGGCAGTAGGCCCTTTAATGAAATACTACGACATAGATATTGATGATTTAGTCGTTTTATATGATGATTTAGACTTACCACAAGGTGAAATCCGTTTAAGACAAAAAGGAAGCGCTGGTGGGCATAATGGTATGAAATCTATTATCCAAGTGTTGGGTACAGATCAATTTAAACGTATTAGAATTGGTGTAGATAGACCTTCAAATGGTATGTCTATCGTAGATTATGTATTGCAAAAGTTCTCAAAACAAGAAATGGAAACAATGAATAAAGTAATAGAACATTCTGCACGTGCAATTGAAGCCTACATAGAAAGTGATAGGTTTGATCGCGTGATGAATGAATATAATGGTGAAATCAATTGAAATCAATAATTACAGAGTATATAAATGAAGACAAACGTTATCAAGAATTAAACGAAATATTTGGTGAAGAGCAAGTATTGGTTACTGGGCTATCAGGGGCTGCTAAAGCAACGATTATCGCCGAAAAATATTTGAATAGTTCTAAACAATTATTAATTGTGACAAACAACCTTTATCAAGCAGATAAATTGGAAAGTGATTTAACACAGTTTGTTGAAGAACAAGATATTTACAAGTATCCAATGCAAGATATTATGACAGAAGAATTTTCAACACAAAGCCCTCAATTTATGAGTGAACGTGTACGTACATTAACGGCGTTGGCCCAAGAAAAAAGAGGTTTGTTTATCGTTCCGCTAAATGGGCTAAAAAAATGGTTAACACCAGTAGAAATGTGGAAATCGCATCAGTTAACACTAAATGTAGGTGATGACATAGACATCGATGACTTCCTAAATAAGCTAGTTAATATGGGTTATCGTAGAGAAAGTGTTGTTTCACATATAGGTGAGTTTTCCTTACGGGGTGGTATTATTGATATTTATCCACTAATTGGTAGCCCGATTAGAATTGAACTTTTTGATACAGAAGTTGATTCAATTCGAGATTTCGACGTAGAAACTCAAAGGTCAGAGGAGAATGTTGAAGAAGTAAACATCACTACTGCAAGCGATTATATAATTACAGAAGATGTGCTTAAGCACACAAAACAAAAACTTAAAGAAGCATACGAATATACAAGACCAAAAATTGATAAATCCGTCCGCAATGAATTAAAAGAAACGTATGAGAGTTTCCAGTTGTTCGAATCATCTATGTTCGATCATCAAGTATTACGTCGTCTTGTGGCTTTTATGTATCAACAGCCAACAACAATTATCGATTACTTTAAAGATGACGCAATTGTAGCAGTAGATGAATATAACAGAATTAAAGAAACTGAAACGGCCCTTATTACAGAAGCGGATGAGTTTATGCAAAATTTGATTGAAAGTGGTAAAGGGTTTATTGATCAAAGTTTCTTGCAATATGATGCTTTTGAAAATCAACTAAAACCCTATCCAGTGACATATTTCACATTATTCACAGCGACAATGTCTGTTGAATTAAATGAAATTATAAAATTTTCATGTAAGCCTGTGCAACAGTTTTATGGACAATATGATATTATGCGATCAGAATTTCAAAGATTCATCCAAAATGATTATACGGTTGTTGTACTTGCTGAAACAGAAGTTAAAAAAGAACGTATACAATCAATGCTTAATGAAATGCATATCCCGACATTTATTGATACACCTACGCATCGTAATGAAGGTGGCAACGCCATTATTACTGAAGGCAGTTTGTCAGAAGGTTTTGAACTACCATATATGCAATTAGTAGTTGTCACGGAAAGAGAATTATTTAAATCAAAACAAAAGAAAAAACCAAAGCAACAAAAAACATTAACAAATGCCGAAAAGATTAAATCATACCAAGATTTAAAAGTAGGTGACTATATTGTACATGTCCATCATGGTGTGGGGAGATATCTGGGTGTTGAAACGCTAGAAGTGGGTGGTGTACATAAAGATTACATCAAACTCCAATATAAAGGAACAGACCAATTATTCGTACCTGTTGATCAAATGGATCAAGTGCAAAAATATGTTGCATCAGAAGATAAAACGCCTAGGTTAAATAAACTTGGTGGGACAGAGTGGAAAAAGACAAAAGCGAAGGTTCAACAAAGTGTTGAAGACATGGCAGATGAACTAATAGAGTTATATAAATCACGCGAAATGTCTGTTGGTTATCAATTTGGTCCAGACACAGCTGAACAAAATGATTTTGAAATTGACTTTCCTTATGAGCTAACACCCGATCAAAGTAAATCGATTGAAGAAATTAAAAAGGATATGGAAATTGAACGCCCTATGGACAGATTGCTGTGTGGAGATGTTGGTTATGGTAAGACTGAAGTTGCCGTAAGAGCAGCTTTTAAAGCAGTAATGGAAGGTAAGCAGGTTGCCTTTTTAGTGCCGACGACCATATTAGCACAACAGCATTACGAAACATTAATCGAACGAATGCAAGACTTCCCAATAGAAGTACAACTGATTAGTAGATTTAGAACAGCAAAAGAAATTAAAGAAACTAAAGAAGGTTTGAAATCTGGTTTTGTTGATATCATTGTAGGAACACATAAATTACTGGGTAAAGATATTCACTATAAAGATTTAGGGTTACTTATTGTCGATGAAGAACAACGATTTGGTGTACGACATAAAGAGCGTATTAAATCTTTAAAAAATAATGTGGATGTTCTGACACTAACAGCTACACCTATTCCACGTACTCTACACATGAGTATGTTAGGTGTCCGCGATTTATCTGTCATTGAAACACCGCCAGAGAATCGTTTCCCAGTACAAACTTACGTATTAGAACAGAATACTAATTTTATAAAAGAAGCGCTAGAAAGAGAATTATCAAGAGATGGCCAGGTGTTTTATTTATATAATAAAGTGCAATCTATTTATGAAAAAAGAGAGCAATTACAAATGCTTATGCCGGACGCCAATATAGGCGTTGCACATGGGCAAATGAACGAAAGAGACTTAGAAGAAACGATGTTGAGTTTTATCAATCATGAATATGATATTATTGTAACTACGACTATTATTGAAACGGGCGTCGATGTTCCTAATGCGAATACTTTAATTATAGAAGACGCTGATCGTTTCGGACTAAGTCAACTTTACCAATTAAGAGGGCGCGTAGGTCGTTCAAGCCGTATTGGATACGCATACTTCTTGCACCCTACAAATAAAGTGCTGTCAGAAACTGCTGAAGACCGTCTACAAGCAATTAAAGAATTTACTGAATTAGGTTCAGGTTTCAAAATTGCGATGCGCGATTTGAATATTCGTGGTGCAGGTAATTTATTAGGTAAACAACAACATGGCTTTATAGATTCAGTTGGGTTTGATTTATATTCTCAAATGTTAGAAGAAGCAGTGAATGAAAAACGTGGTGTGAAAGATGAAAAGCAAGATGCACCAGAAGTTGAGATTGAACTTAATATTGATGCATACTTGCCAGCAGAGTATATTCAAAACGAGCAGGCTAAAATAGAAATTTATAAGAAATTACGTAAAATTGAGACGGAAGCACAATTAATGGATGTTAAAGACGAGTTAATTGACCGTTTTAATGATTATCCGGTTGAAGTTGAAAGACTTTTAGAAATGATGGAAATTAAAATACATGCATTGAATGCTGGTGTAACCTTAATCAAGGATATAGGTAAAAAAGTTGAAATTTATCTATCTGAAAAGGGTACAACAGATATTAATGGCGAAACATTATTTAAACAAACACAGCCACTGGGACGTACAATGAAAGTAGGCGTTCAAGATGGTAAAATGAAAGTGACTTTAAACAAAACAAGTAATTGGTTTGATAATTTGAAATTCCTGGCAAAATGTTTAGAAGAAAGTATGGTTATCTCTGATGAAAGCTAAGATTGACAAGTCGACTGCTTTTAATGGAGTAGTCGTGTTAACTTTGGCGCTTTTAGTAGTCAAAGTATTAAGTGCAGTTTACCGCGTACCTTATCAAAATATCTTGGGTGATGAAGGGTTATATGCATACCAACAAGTTTATCCAATCGTAGCTTTGGGTGTTATTTTAACGATGAATGCGATACCTAGTGCAGTTACTCAGGTATTTGGTTCAGAAGGAGATTTTAAACAATACACTCGCGTAATGATACGCATACAAAGCATAAGTGCAATATTTTTTCTGATTCTGCTGTTTTGTGCGAAGTGGGTTGCGTTATTAATGGGTGATATTAACCTGACACCTATGCTTAGAGCAGCAAGCTTTAGCTTCTTATTCATCGGCATTTTAGGTGTGTTTAGAGGTTACTATCAAGCACAAAGAGATATGAATGTGCCCGCTATTTCCCAGGTAATTGAACAATTTGTTCGTGTTGGAATTATTATTAGTGCGATTATTTTATTTATGATAGAGCATTGGTCAATATACGCTGCGGGAACGTTAGCAATTATAGGTTCAGCATTTGGATTTCTAGCATCGAGCCTCTTTCTAATATTACGGAAACCTTTTAAGCATTCGCAGAAGAAGTCTTACGAATTTGCACAAAAACCATTTACAGAATGGCGCAAACTCGCCTTAGCTATACTAATTTTTGCGGTAAGCCAACTCATAGTTATCATCTGGCAAGTAGTTGATAGTTTTACAGTACTTCATATGCTGCAAAGTACAGGCTTG
Organism: Staphylococcus sp. 231237_7MaSpsaltlick; assembly: GCF_043107035.1. NCBI lineage: Bacteria > Bacillati > Bacillota > Bacilli > Caryophanales > Staphylococcaceae > Staphylococcus > Staphylococcus sp. 231237_7MaSpsaltlick. The sequence continues at coordinate 14,608 of NZ_JBICNX010000031.1, read as the reverse complement.
GATTTTCAACAAGCGACTTCTCAAAAAGGCGTTTATGACCGTGGTGCGTCATTTATTCAAATGGGCTTAATCGTAACAACAACGTTTTGTTTTGTACTGATTCCTCTATTAACAGATGCAATAAAAGCTAGAAATAAAGTGCTTACCAATAGATACGCTAACGCATCTATTAAAATCACAATCTTGTTTAGTGTGTCAGCAGGTGTTGGTTTAATTAATTTAATGCCTATTATGAATAGTGTATTTTTTAAAACTAATAGTCAAACGTTAACGCTAGCTGTGTATATGCTAACCGTTATTTGTGTATCACTCATTATGATGGATATTGCACTATTACAAGTGAAAAATAAAGTACGTCCTGTGTTATTAGCGTTTAGTATAGGAGTTGTAAGCAAAATGGTACTAAATATAGCGTTGATACCACAATTATTAATGTTAGGCGGTAGTATAAGCACTGTTTTATCACTCATTTTATTTACAATTGTATTACACAAACATGTGTTAAAATATTATCTTTTCCAAAGTATGCGTAAATACGTGATTAAGTTAATCGTTACAATGTTTATTCTGTCGATAGTAGTTCAAATCACAATGTGGCTTATTCCTGAACATGGACGAATAATTGGCCTAATAGAATTAGTAATGGCTGCAGGTATTGGTGTCATTGTAATTGTTATTGCTATTGTGCGCACTAACTTGTTAAGTTACAGAGAATTAAAGCATCTACCATTTGGAGATAAGTTATACCATATGAAGAGAGGGGAAAGATAATGACAGGTAAGATAACAATTGTTGGATTAGGCAACTACGGCATTGATGATTTACCATTAGGTATATACAAATTTTTGAAAAATAAAGCTATAACGTACACAAGAACTATAGAGCATCCAGTAGTTGAAGCATTGACTGAAGAAGGTATGAAATTCCAAAGTTTTGACCATGTTTACGAAGAAAATCAAGCATTTGATGACGTATACCAAACAATTATGACACAATTAATTGAAGCAGCACGACAAGATGATATCGTCTACACAGTGCCTGGTCACCCTCGTGTAGCTGAAACGACAACTATAAAATTAGAGACATATGCACAACAACATGATGATATACAAGTTGAAGTATTAGGGGGAAAAAGTTTTATAGATGATGTGTTTGAAGCGGTAAAAGCAGACCCTAATGACGGTTTCACTTTACTTGATGCTACCTCGCTTACAAGCCAACAATTAAATATACGTACACACACACTAATTACACAAGTGTATAGCCCGATGACAGCTGGAGATTTAAAAGTGACATTAATGGAGCGCTATGATGATGAACAACTTGTATATATTGTGGATGGCGCTAGAAGTAGCGGAGCAAATGTTATTGAAACCCCATTATATGAATTAGATCATCACGCTATGATATTCAGTAATGTAACAAGCGTATTTATTAAAAAAGTTGAGCATGAGTTAACTTTTTATAGTGACTTTTATTATGCTACGAGTATTATCGATCAACTGGTTGACGATGAAAATGGTTGCCCGTGGGATAAAGTGCAAACACACCATACGTTAAAAAGATATTTATTAGAAGAGTCATTTGAATTATTTGAAGCTATAGATAATGAAGATGATTGGCATATTATAGAAGAACTAGGAGATATACTGTTACAAGTGTTGTTGCATACTAGTATTGGTAAAAAAGAAGGGTTTTTTGATATAAATGAAGTAGTACAAAACTTAACGAGTAAGATGATACACAGGCATCCACATATATTTGGAGAAGCACAAGCAGAGTCAGAAGAAGATTTAAAACACATATGGGCAAACGCTAAAGCTGAAGAAGGTAAAGTACAACGTGTGAAATTCGAAAAAGTGTTTGCAGAGCATTTTATGAAGTTGTATGATATAACCAAAAATATGTCATTAGACGAAACTGCTTTAAAACAATTTTTAGAGCAAGGAGGAGATAAATCATGAGACTTGATAAATATCTTAAAGTATCAAGATTGGTAAAACGCCGCACATTAGCAAAAGAGATTAGCGATCAAGGAAGAATTACAGTGAATGGTACAGTTGCTAAAGCTGGCACAGACGTTAAAGTTACAGATGAACTTGTAATTCGTTTTGGTCAAAAAATTATAACGATAAATGTGACCGGTTTAAGTGAACATGCAACAAAAGAAAATGCTAAAGGCATGTATGAAATTGTAAAAGAAGAAAAAATTGGTGAAGCTTAATAATAGAGGAGGTGACAAGTGTTGAGTAAAAAAGTAGAAAATATAGGTAATACATTTACTTCTTCAGAAAACAAGAAGAAACAGAAACAAAAAATGAGAAGACGCGTAGTCCGTAGACGTATTACTTTATTTGGTGGCATTTTACTCGCTATTATTATTATTTTATGCATAATGCTTGTCACTCAAAAACAAAGTAACCAAGAAGACGCCGTAGAACGCCAACAAAAAGAACAAAAATACCAAAAACAACAAGATGAAGAACTAGCATTAAAAGAACAACTTAATAATCTTAATGACAAAAGTTATATAGAGAAAGTAGCCAGAGACGATTATTATTTAAGTAATGATGGAGAAGTGATTTTCAAGTTGCCAGGAGACAAGTCTGAATCCAAATCGAAATCATCGAAAGAGGATAAATAACGAAAAAAATTTTTTTGCATCATAATACCATTGTTAATTTATGCAAACAGGCATATAATAAAGTTAAAATCGAAACAAATCGGGAGGATTTATTTACAATATGTCAATCGAAGTAGGAAACAAGCTTAAAGGTAAAGTCACTGGAATTAAAAAGTTTGGCGCTTTTGTCGAACTTCCAGAAGGAAAGAGTGGCTTAGTTCACATAAGTGAAGTTGCAGATAATTACGTGGAAAACGTAGAAGACCATTTATCTGTTGGAGATGAAGTTGAAGTTAAAGTACTTTCAATTGCTGATGATGGAAAAATTAGCCTATCTATTAAAAAAGCAAAAGATCGTCCGCGTAGACCGCAAAGTAAACCTAATCATAAACAACCTCAACCAAAAGGTGAAGACTTTGAAAAGAAATTGACAAATTTCTTGAAAGATAGCGAAGATAAATTAACTTCCATCAAACGTCAAACAGAATCTAGACGTGGCGGAAAAGGCGCAAGACGCTAAAAATATATAATGAGACTGTTCCGCAAATAACCTAACTTGATTCATTGAGGACAAAGTGAAATCATTTATTCCAATATTAAGTTTGATCGTAACAATCTAAGACTGTTTTCTTACTTGAGGAAACAGTCTCTTTTTTGTTAAAAAATTAGCACATTATAATTTTAAACTAACGTGCCTAATGAATGTCCACAAGTAAGGAGGTGGTTTGCATGGAAGTGAATACGGACGGTTGGTCCTCAGATAAGCACATTGTATTGGCTGTATCAACTGGTATTGATAGTATGGTATTGTTACACCAACTTATTACAAACTTGCAAGATACATACGCACAATTAACCTGTTTGCATGTAAATCATAATATTAGACCAATTGCTGATGAAGAAGAATTATTTCTGAAGCAATATTGTATTGACCATAATATTGCATTACATGTTAAACATTTAGATTTATCTACAATTGTTGAAAAAGGTAATAGTATTGAAAATGAGGCTAGACTTGAACGTTATCGTTGGTTTGACTTAATAATGAAAGATTTAAATGCAGATGTACTGCTCACAGCACATCATCAAGATGATCAGCTAGAAACTATTTTTTACAGATTGATGACAGGCCGTTCTACTAGAAGTAGTCTCGGTATGTCTTATTTGACAACGCGAGGAAGCTACGATTTATGTAAGCCACTTTTAACAACAACTAAAATAGAAATTCAGAACTATCAACATGCTTATGATGTCCCTTTTTATGAAGATGCAACTAATGCAGAAAACTATTATGTGAGAAATGATATTCGCAATCGCATTTTACCTGAAATAGAGCAAAATAAACAATTAGAGACCAAGCAGTTATTAAAACTAAAAGAGTGGCATGACGAACAGCGGGTAGTTATAGAGAATGAGGCTAACGCTTTTGTAGAGAGTGATGTCGAAATTAGTAGCACTCAATACCGTTTTTCTAGAAAACAATTTTTACAATTACGACATAGCGTGAAAATGAACGTATTAGATAAATTGTTTGCTAACATACTAACACGCGATCCTTTAACAGAAAAAACATACAATGAATGGTTTCAAATCATGGGTGAAAATATAGCGCAATCTACATTATATACAACAGATAAATGGATAATTTATATCGCTTATGATAAATTTATAATAATGGCAAATGATGACGTAAAACTTTCTCCGGCTAAGATAGATCAATCAGGGACATACAACTTCAGTCACTATAGTATTGACATTAATAATGATCTTCCTACATTTGAATTTCCACTACTAGTACGTACAAGAAACGATGGTGACAAATTTGAATTAAACGGAATGAAAGGGCACAAAAAGGTCAGTAGATTGTTGATTGATAATAAAATTGAGCAACAAAAACGTGGCCAAATACCAATCATAGTTAATGCTAATAATGAAATTATTGCTGTTGGAACATTATTTTTAAAACGTAAATACAAAGACTTAATTTGTATACGAGATATGGGAGAGGAAAAAAATGAGAGATGATTTAAAGGATGTATTGTTATCAGAGGAAGATATTCATCAAATATGTAAAGATTTAGGTGAAGAAATTACAGCAGCTTATAAAGGGAAACCGCTTGTTTGTATTGGCATATTAAAAGGATCTGTAATGTTTATGGCAGATTTAATTAAATATATCGATACACATTTAGCGATAGACTTCATGGATGTTTCAAGTTATCACGGAGGAACGGAATCTACAGGAGAAGTTCAGATTTTAAAAGATTTAAGTTCTTCAATTGAAAATAAAGACATCTTGATTATAGAAGATATCTTGGAAACTGGAACAACTTTAAAATCAATTACTGATTTATTAGAATCACGTCGTGTAAATTCACTTGAAATAGTAACATTACTTGATAAGCCTAACCGTCGTAAAGCCAATATTGAAGCAAAATATGTTGGTAAGAAAATTCCTGATGAATTTGTGGTTGGCTATGGTTTGGACTACGCTGAAAACTATAGAAATTTACCATATATCGGTACACTTAAACCAGAAATTTATTCAAAATAAGCAATACAATTTATCCGAATAGAAAATTATTATATAATATAAGTCTAAGTCGTTTTATGTGAATAAATACAATAGACTTTAATTACATAAACTCTTGTAAGTATTGAATACATAAATTTATGGTGGCTTGTTAATATGTAATACATTTTAAGTATCATTAAAAAGTAAAGAAAAAATAAAAATTAAGATAAAGCACCTGAAATTGTAAACATAATACAAAAGTTGAAATACTAGCCTTGAACTTATGTGTTATGTTACAATTTTTGTTAGTTTTATTATTGAAGTAGGAGGAAACGACGCATGCAGAAAGCCTTTCGTAACGTGCTAGTTATCGCAATCATTGGCGTTATTATTTTTGGTCTGTTTTCATTTTTAAATGGGAATGGGAATATGCCAAAACAACTTACATATAACCAATTTGTGAAACAGCTAGAAAAAGGTGATTTGAAATCACTCGAAATACAGCCTGAGCAAAATGTATATATGGTAAGTGGTAAAACAAAAAATGATGAAGACTATTCTTCAACAATTTTATATAACAACGATAAAGAGCTTGAAAAAATAACAAATGCAGCACAAGAACAAGATGGATTAAAATTTACAGTTAAAGAAGAAGAGAAACAAAGCGTATTTGTAAGTATATTAACAACATTAATTCCAGTATTAATTATTGCGTTATTATTTATTTTCTTCCTAAGCCAAGCACAAGGCGGCGGCGGTGGCGGCGGTCGTATGATGAACTTTGGTAAATCCAAAGCGAAAATGTACGATAGCCAGAAGAAACGTGTTCGCTTCTCAGATGTAGCTGGTGCAGACGAAGAAAAACAAGAATTAATCGAAATTGTCGATTTCTTAAAAGACAATAAACAATTTAAACAAATGGGCTCTAGAATACCTAAAGGTGTCCTATTAGTAGGCCCTCCAGGTACAGGTAAAACATTACTTGCACGTGCGGTTGCTGGTGAAGCTGGCACACCATTCTTCTCAATTAGTGGTTCTGACTTCGTTGAGATGTTTGTTGGTGTCGGTGCAAGTCGTGTTCGTGATTTATTTGAAAATGCTAAGAAAAATGCGCCTTGTATCATTTTTATTGATGAAATTGATGCAGTAGGACGTCAACGTGGTGCTGGTGTCGGTGGTGGCCATGATGAACGTGAGCAAACGTTAAACCAATTATTAGTTGAAATGGATGGATTTGGCGAAAACGAAGGTATCATTATGATAGCAGCTACTAACCGTCCTGACATTTTAGACCCAGCGTTATTACGTCCAGGTCGTTTCGATAGACAAATTCAAGTAGGTCGTCCAGATGTTAAGGGTCGTGAAGCGATATTACATGTGCATGCTAAAAATAAACCGCTTGACGAAACAGTTGACTTGAAAGCAGTGTCTCAAAGAACGCCAGGGTTCTCAGGTGCAGATTTAGAAAACTTACTAAACGAGGCATCACTTGTTGCTGTACGTGAAGGCAAGAAGAAAATCGATATGCGCGATATAGAAGAAGCTACAGACCGTGTTATTGCTGGTCCAGCTAAAAAATCTCGTGTTATTTCTGATAAAGAACGTAACATTGTCGCACATCACGAAGCTGGTCACACGATTATAGGTATGGTACTTGATGAAGCTGAAGTGGTTCACAAAGTTACCATTGTCCCTCGTGGTCAAGCTGGTGGTTACGCAATGATGTTACCAAAACAAGATCGATTCTTAATGACTGAACCAGAATTACTAGATAAAATTTGTGGTTTACTCGGCGGACGTGTTTCAGAAGATATTAACTTTAATGAAGTATCGACTGGTGCGTCTAACGACTTTGAACGTGCAACGCAAATTGCACGCCAAATGGTTACTGAGTATGGTATGAGTAAAAAACTTGGTACGGTCCAATTCTCAAGTAGTAGTAATGGACAAGTGTTCTTAGGTAAAGATATGCAAGGTGATCCAGAATATTCAGGTCAAATTGCTTACGAAATTGATAAAGAAGTACAACGTATAATTAAAGAACAATATGAGCGTTGTAAAGATATCTTGTTAGAACACAAATCTCAACTGATTTTAATTGCTGAATCATTATTAACAGAAGAAACATTAGTTGCTGAACAAATACGTTCATTATTCTATGACGGTGTATTACCTGAAGTCGATTACGATGGCGCAAAAGTTGTTGAAAACGAAGATAGTGATTTTGAAAAAGGTAAATACGGTAAATCATACGATGAAGTTCGTGAAGAGCAATCAGAAAAAAATAACAACGATCAACAAGAACAAGAAGATGAAGACAGAGAAAATACAGGTCACGAACAGTCACCAAATATTGATAAACCAAGCAATCCAAGTGATCCTAACGATCCAAGCAATAGAAACTAAGAAATTAAACTAAAACTTCTTTCTGCTATTAACATGAATAGCAGAAAGAAGTTTTTTATTTATAGAATTTTAATTTATAATTTAAATAGCACTTTAAGCAATTATTATTTTATGACAGATATTTAGCCGAACAAATAGTTAGTAATTTTCACCAAGAAATATTAAAATAAGTTGCGTTAATAGAAGAGAAATTGACAAAATAAGCAATTATATGACGAAAAATAATTAAAATTAAAGGAGAAATCTTAAAAATGACGAATGATTATATAGTTAAAGCTTTAGCTTTTGGAGGGCAAATCCGTGCATACAGCGCTTTAACAACTGAAAGTGTTCAAGAAGCACAGACAAGACATTATACTTGGCCAACTGCATCAGCTGCGCTTGGTCGTACAATGACAGCAACATTAATGATGGGTGCAATGTTGAAAGGCGAACAAAAATTAACAGTAACAGTAGATGGTCAAGGGCCAATAGGTAAAATTATCGCTGATGCTGATGCAAAAGGAAATGTAAGAGGTTATGTCACTAGTCCTCAAACACACTTCCCACTAAATGATAGTGGGAAATTAGATGTTAGCAGAGCTGTTGGAACAAATGGCTCATTAACTGTAGTTAAAGACGTTGGACTAAAAGATTATTTCTCAGGATCAAGTCCAATAGTGTCAGGCGAGTTAGGTGACGATTTCACATACTATTTTGCTAAAAGTGAACAAGTTCCTTCATCAGTAGGTCTCGGCGTACTCGTAAATCCTGATAATTCAATTAAAGCGTCAGGCGGATTTTTAATCCAAGTAATGCCAGGCGCAGAAGATGAAACAATTAATAAATTAGAAAATGCTATTAATAATATGACGCCAGTATCTAAACTAATAGATCGAGGTTTATCACCGGAAGAACTTTTATTTGAAATTCTTGGTGAAGATAATGTACAAATACTAGAAAACCTTCCAGCTCAATTTGAATGTAATTGTGGGCACGATAAATTCTTAAATGCAATTAAAGGTTTAGGAGAGGCAGAAATTCAAAATATGATTGATGTGGATCATGGCGCAGAAGCTGAATGTCATTTTTGTAGAAGTAAGTACAAGTATTCAGAAGAAGAACTACAGGAATTATTAGAAAATATTAAGTAAAAAGGTTAATATTGATATTGTAATGTCTTGGAATTTAAATAAATAAGGTTTTATTGTTGTATTTACAGAAAAATCTGATAAAATTAAATTATATCCGAGAGAAAAAGTAGGGTTTGAAACTTTTTAACGAAAAGGAGCAATACTTATGTCAAATAAACCAGTAGACAATATCGTACAAGTGATTGGAAATACACCTGTAGTTAAATTAAATAACGTTGTAGAGGAAGGTGCTGCAGACGTTTACGTAAAACTTGAATATCAAAATCCAGGCGGTTCTGTAAAAGATCGTATTGCACTAGCAATGATTGAAGAAGCTGAAAAAGAAGGCAAAATTAAGCCTGGTGATACAATTGTTGAACCAACGAGCGGAAACACTGGTATCGGCTTAGCGTTTGTTTGTGCAGCTAAAGGTTATAAAGCCGTATTTACAATGCCTGAAACAATGAGCCAAGAACGTCGTAACTTATTAAAAGCATACGGCGCAGAACTAGTATTAACTCCTGGTTCAGAAGCTATGAAAGGCGCAATTAAAAAAGCAAAAGAATTGAAAGAAGAATTTGGTTACTTTGAACCACAACAATTCGAAAACCCAGCTAACCCTCGTGTACACGAATTAACAACTGGGCCAGAATTGGTTGAACAATTTGAAGGTAAGACAATTGATTCATTCTTAGCTGGCGTCGGTACAGGTGGTACATTAAGTGGTGCAGGTAAAGTGTTAAAAGAGAAGTATCCAGATATCAATCTTGTAGCAATCGAACCAGAAGACTCTCCAGTATTAAGTGGTGGCGAACCTGGTCCTCATAAACTACAAGGTTTAGGTGCAGGATTTATTCCTGATACTTTAGATGAAAATATCTATGATGAAATTATTCAAGTAGGCAATGAAACAGCTATGGAAATGGCACGTAAAGTTGCTAAAGAAGAAGGAATCTTATGTGGTATTTCTTCAGGTGCAGCGATTCATGCAGCCATTGAAAAGGCTAAAAACCTAGGTGCAGGTAAAACAGTTGTCACTGTATTACCAAGTAATGGTGAACGTTACTTATCAACACCATTATTCGCATTTGACGATTAATCATTGAAGTATATTGCTAACCGGTCACATAATTATGTGTGCCGGTTTTTTAATGTTATGACTAGATTTAATAAATCATTTCAAATGCAGAATTGTTTTGATTCATTAAAATTTGCAATTCATTCAAGTACTTGTTACTGAAAAAAATAAAAAATAACGTTATTATAGAAATATGATAATAAATTGATAGGAAAATCATTTTAGAGGTGAAAGGAAGCAAAATGATTATGACGCATACAAAAATTATGGGAATATTAAACATTACACCGGACTCATTCTCTGACGGAGGAAAATATAATTCAGTTGAAAAGGCTGTTGAACGCGCAGAGAAAATGATAGAAGAGGGCGTTGATATCATAGATATTGGTGGCGTATCTACGAGACCAGGTTATGAAGAAGTGAGCGTTGAAGAAGAACTTGATCGTGTCGTACCTGTGGTAGAAGCTTTGACTCGTTTAGGTATTCAATTATCAGTTGATACATACAGAAGTGAAGTAGCAGAAGCGGCCATGAAATTAGGTGTTACGATGATTAATGACCAATGGGCTGGCCACCATGATCCGCGTATATTTGAAATTGTTGCGAAATATGAAGGTGAAATTGTGTTAATGCACAACGGAGACGGGCATAGAGAAGAATCAGTTGTCGATGAGATGTTGTTGTATCTTTTAAAACAAGCAAATAAAGCTGAAATGGCGGGGATACCACAACATAAAGTGTGGATTGATCCAGGTATTGGTTTTGCCAAAACAAGAGACGAGGAAAAGGAAGTTATGTCTCGATTAGATGAACTCGTAGCAACTGGATACCCCGTGCTGTTAGCAACAAGCAGAAAAAGATTTATTAAGGAAATGATTGGTGTAGACACAACTCCAACTGAACGAGATGAAGCAACTGCTGGTACAACAGCATATGGTATTACTAAAGGTATTAAGGGCGTAAGAGTACATAACGTTGTATTAAACGCTCGGATAGCACAAAGTATGGATTATTTAAAGGAGAATGATAATGCGCGACACAATATTTCTTAATGGTATGAGATTTTATAGTTATCATGGCGCGTTACCAGCCGAAAATGAGATTGGACAAATATTTATTGTTGATGTCACGATGAAAGTTGATCTTAGTACAGCAGGTAAAACTGATAAAGTTACAGATACTGTACATTATGGAGAAGTATTTGAAGAAGTGAAAGCGATTATGGAAGGTGAACCAGTAAATTTATTAGAGCATCTGGCTGAACGTATTGCAAAACGTATAAATTCACACTATAATCGTGTAGTGGAAACGAAAGTCAGAATCACTAAAGAAAATCCACCTATACCTGGACATTATAATGGAGTAGGTGTTGAAATAGTGAGGGAGAATCACTAATGACATATGCGTATTTAGGATTAGGTAGTAATGTTGGAGAAAGAGAGACGCAACTTGATGAAGCAGTGCGCATTTTAAATAACAAAAATGGTATTGAAGTCACGAAAGTTTCACCAATATATGAAACAGAGCCAGTAGGTTACGTTGATCAACCACAATTTTTAAATCAATGTATTGAAATTCATACATTATTGAAGCCAAAAGATTTGTTAAAGGCATGTATGGAAACAGAACAACAATTGCATCGCGTTAGAGATGTACGTTGGGGGCCAAGAACTTTAGATGTAGATATTTTATTGTATGGAAATCAAATTATTGAAAAAGAAGATTTGATTGTTCCACACCCAAGAATGTTAGAACGTTCATTTGTTCTGATTCCATTAAATGATATAGCATCTGATTTTATTGAACCGCATTCTAATGAAAAAATTGGTAATATAGTGATGACAGACGATTCAGTGAAAAAGTATAAAGATTGAAAAGCATAAAGGAGAGAAAGTTATGTCAGAAGAAATGAACGACCAAATGCAGGTTCGCCGTCAAAAATTACAAGAATTATACGATTTAGGAATTGACCCATTTGGACAAAAATTCGATCGTAGTTCAATGGCTAGCCCATTACACGAAGATTGGAATCAATTTTCTAAAGAAGAATTACAAGAAAAAGAAGAAGAAAGTCATGTAAGTATAGCAGGGCGTTTAATGACTAAACGTGGTAAAGGTAAAGCAGGCTTTGCTCATGTACAAGATTTAAGTGGCCAAATACAGATTTATGTCAGAAAAGATCAAGTAGGTGACGACCAATTTGAAATTTGGAATTCTTCGGATTTAGGGGACATAGTTGGTGTTGAAGGTGTTATGTTTAAAACGAACACAGGAGAACTTTCAGTTAAAGCAAAATCGTTCACGCTTTTAACAAAAGCATTACGCCCGTTACCAGATAAGTTCCATGGTTTACAAGATATCGAACAACGTTATCGTCAACGTTATCTTGATTTAATTACAAACCAAGATAGTACTAAGACATTTATTAACCGCAGTAAAATCTTACAAGAGATGCGTAACTATTTAAATTCTCAAGGATTCTTAGAGGTAGAAACACCAATGATGCATCAAATAGCAGGTGGCGCTGCAGCACGTCCATTTGTTACACACCATAATGCATTAGATGCCACATTATATATGAGAATTGCAATTGAATTACATTTGAAACGTCTTATCGTTGGCGGCCTAGAAAAAGTATATGAAATTGGTCGCGTGTTTAGAAATGAAGGTGTGTCTACAAGACATAACCCAGAATTTACAATGATTGAATTATATGAAGCGTACGCTGACTATCACGATATCATGGATATTACTGAAAACATGATTAGACATATTTCAGAAAAAGTATTAGGCACTGCTAAAGTATCATATGGTGAAGAAACAATTGATTTAGAGTCTAACTGGAAACGAATCCATATGGCTGACGCCGTTAAAGAAGCGACAGGTGTAGATTTCTTCAACATCCAAAGTGATGATGAAGCTAAAACAGCCGCTAAAGAACATGGTGTAGAAATCACAAGTAATATGAAATACGGTCATATCTTAAATGAATTCTTTGAACAAAAAGTTGAAGAAACATTAATTCAACCTACATTTGTTTATGGGCACCCAATAGAGATTTCTCCATTAGCTAAGAAAAATCCTGAAGATCCTAGGTTTACAGACCGCTTTGAATTATTCATTGTAGGTAGAGAGCATGGTAATGCATTTACTGAGTTGAATGACCCTATTGATCAAAGAACAAGATTTGAAGCTCAATTAGTAGAAAAAGAACAAGGGAACGATGAAGCTCATGAAATGGATGAAGACTTTATTGAAGCATTAGAATACGGTATGCCACCGACTGGCGGTTTAGGTATAGGTATTGATAGATTAGTAATGTTACTTACTGACTCAGCATCAATACGTGACGTATTACTATTCCCGTATATGAGACAAAAATAATATAAGAGATTGTATACTTAAATACCCTAACTTATAATAGAACGAATATCATGCTGTCACAAAGACATGTTATGATATTCGTTTTTTATTTAAGGAAGAAGTGGATAACTTATGATAAAAAAAGAAAGTATGTTTTAGAGGCACTTTTAATAAATAAATTAAGTAATAAGATACGATTATGCATAATTATGCTATAAAAATATAAAAATATACTATAAAAGGTATGGTAAATACTGTTTTCATGTGGTAAGATTATTCAAGTCGAGTTAAGCAAGTGAGCGAGACATGACATAAAAAATGCTATAACAAAGCTTTTGAGAAAAAGTTTGAAAAACTATTGACTCAAAAGAAAAAACATAGTATTATGTAAAAGTCGTCAAAAACGAATGAATACATAAAGAAACAACTTAAGTAAATGTTGTTTAAAGATTTTTTGAAGATAGTGTAAAATTGACTATTGCAATTAATTAACAAAGAATGTATTATTAATAAAGTAAGTTATTTTGTCTGGTGACAATGGCAAAGAGGTCACACCTGTTCCCATGCCGAACACAGAAGTTAAGCTCTTTAGCGCCGATGGTAGTCGGACTTACGTTCCGCAAGAGTAGGACGTTGCCAGGCTTTATAATAGATTTCCATGTGGAGGATTAGCTCAGCTGGGAGAGCATCTGCCTTACAAGCAGAGGGTCGGCGGTTCGAACCCGTCATCCTCCACCATTTCAAATGAATAGCCGGCCTAGCTCAACTGGTAGAGCAACTGACTTGTAATCAGTAGGTTGGGGGTTCAAGTCCTCTGGCCGGCACCATTTCATGAGCCATTAGCTCAGTTGGTAGAGCATCTGACTTTTAATCAGAGGGTCAGTGGTTCGAGCCCACTATGGCTCATACAGTTTCATTTTGCAGAAGTAGTTCAGCGGTAGAATACGACCTTGCCAAGGTCGGGGTCGCGGGTTCGAATCCCGTCTTCTGCTCCATTATTTTTGCCGGGGTGGCGGAACTGGCAGACGCACAGGACTTAAAATCCTGCGGTGAGAGATCACCGTACCGGTTCGATTCCGGTCCTCGGCACCATCATTTTAATAATGCGCCCGTAGCTCAACTGGATAGAGTACTTGACTACGAATCAAGAGGTTACAGGTTCGACCCCTGTCGGGCGCACCATTTTTAAAATGTTTAAACTAAATACGGGAAGTAGCTCAGCTTGGTAGAGCACTTGGTTTGGGACCAAGGGGTCGCAGGTTCGAATCCTGTCTTCCCGACTCTTTTAAATTATATATGGGGGCTTAGCTCAGATGGGAGAGCGCCTGCTTTGCACGCAGGAGGTCAGCGGTTCGATCCCGCTAGTCTCCACCATATTTATTATTGATTGAAGAAATGAACATTGAAAACTGAATTGCAATATGTCAACGTTAATTCCGAACACAACATTAAATTGTTGGTTCAAAACAGTGTTAGAGATAACACAAATTAGTATTTTATGAGCTAATCAA
>NZ_JBICNX010000319.1:0-510 GCF_043107035.1 Staphylococcus sp. 231237_7MaSpsaltlick | reverse complement strand
CAATCTACGTTATCAACCAATATCATATGTTCCTTAATAGCTGATTCCAAAGATGCTTTATTATCATACACTCCTATAAATTCTAGATCGCCATAAGTTTCACTATAAACTAATGTATAAACTTGTTTTTGTTCCATGAATAACCGCTTCCTTTCTAATCTATTATGAATAGGAAGGGCTATTTCTAGCCCGCTTTCCTTATCTCACACATAAGTAAAATGTATCTTCTAAGTTAATAAGGGTTTCTCTTTTTAGAATTACCTTATTGGCTTTTCCTTCTGTATAAGCGATATAGCAACATTCGTATTGGGTTTTCTCCATTTCTTTAAAAATTTGATAGCTTGCCATATCTGCTTTAATTTCCGTATTGTGTGCTTGGTTAAACTGCGTAATTGTTGTATTCATAAGTGATCGCTCCCTTGTTCGATTGGTTAATTTCATCATATCGTACACTAATGTACGTTTCAAGCATTTTGTATTATTTTTTATTATTTTTGTAAATAAATGTAC
>NZ_JBICNX010000318.1:0-510 GCF_043107035.1 Staphylococcus sp. 231237_7MaSpsaltlick | reverse complement strand
ATTAAATATAATATTAATAAAAATGTCCTCCTTTAACACTCGAAATTGACTATCTTGGTCATTTAAATCGTACATGAATTGACCAAAGTAGTCAATATATCTTTATATTTATTTTTAAAATACTTAAAATATGTTCGTTATCAATCACTTTTTTAATCTCAATTTTTTTTAGTGATTCAATAGGCACGTCTAAAGGAATTTGAATATCAACTTCATAAGCTGAAACTATATTTCCCTTAAATTCTTTAATTTCTTGAACGGATTTAGCGCCTAAGTTTTTAATATTTTCTAAAATTTCATCCGTTATATTTTTTAATTGATAAGTATATACATAACCATTCTTTATTAATTGGTTTTTAGAACGATTTGATAATTTTGAGTCACTAATTTTTTCCATATAAAACATTCTCCTCCTAATCTTAAATCAGTATAGATGTTCGTTTACACACTATATAATTTTAAAATATAAATCCATTTAATTGTCTATCTGTCAATATCACTAGAAATACC
>NZ_JBICNX010000317.1:0-512 GCF_043107035.1 Staphylococcus sp. 231237_7MaSpsaltlick | reverse complement strand
AATTGCATTATAACACCATAGTGCGTAGGAATGCAAAATTAATAACAGACAGTATTAAATTATTGATTTAATTCTTGTGGGGTTTTCAAGAAAGGTGTAAGAATTGCACTTAAAATATAAAATCCTGAGTAAATAAATAATACGGCTCCAGCACCAAATGGTTCAAAGAATAAAGTTACAATAGCCGGCGCTATAAATGTACTAAGGCCTGCCCCTAAGTTTAATACAGACATAGCGGCCCCTTTATTGTCAGGAGCGAGTAATGGAAACAGTGCTGATAATGGCACATAACCAGCCATACCAATACCACAAAGACTTAAAATAATAGTCATTAACCAGTAATTATGACCAATCGCCATAGGTGAAAAGTATATTAAAAGCATAACAGCAGCATAAAATACGCCACCAACCCATTGTCTCGTTTTACGCCATCCCCATCGATCCCCAATCTCCCCAAAGAATAAGTTGGCAAAAAGAGCGATTGTACATATTGTAGACCACCTTCTTAGCCA
>NZ_JBICNX010000316.1:0-512 GCF_043107035.1 Staphylococcus sp. 231237_7MaSpsaltlick | reverse complement strand
AATTGTTTATCAATTTCTTCAATAGCAATTTTAGCAACTTCTTCAGACGTAGAAATAATTGCACCAGGTGAAGTAGGACCATGTTCACCTTGTCCTAAAATATCAGTTGCAATCATTTCTGGTTCAGAAGATTCATCCGCAATTACTAAAGTTTCAGTAGGGCCTGCTAACAAATCAATTCCTACTCTTCCAAAAAGTTGACGTTTTGCTTCTGCAACAAAAGCGTTGCCTGGACCTACAATCATATCAACAGCCTCAATACTCTCTGTACCTATTGCCATGCCTCCCATTGCTTGAATTCCACCTAAAATATATATTTCATCAGCACCAGCTTTATACATGGCATATACAGTTGTTTCTGGAATCTTTCCATTTATAGGTGGTGTACATGCAATTACTCGTTTAACTCCAGCAACCTTAGCTGTTAATATAGTCATATGGGAAGAAGCAATCATTGGGTATCGCCGCCCTGGTATATAACATCCCACACTTTCGACTGGTATATTTTTTTG
>NZ_JBICNX010000315.1:0-512 GCF_043107035.1 Staphylococcus sp. 231237_7MaSpsaltlick | reverse complement strand
CCCATTCGGAAATCTCTGGATCAAAGCTTACTTACAGCTCCCCAAAGCATATCGTCGTTAGTAACGTCCTTCATCGGCTTCTAGTGCCAAGGCATCCACCGTGCGCCCTTAATAACTTAATCTTTTTGTTTTCCAATACAACGTCGTTGTTTGAAAACCCAAAATGTTATTAATCTGTGAGTGTTCTTTCGAACACTAGCGATTATTTCTTTTTGAATTCAAGCTTTTTTAAAACTCTAATTCACTCGGTTTTGCTTGGTAAAATCTATATATTTTACTTACTTATCTAGTTTTCAATGTACAATCTTTGAATCCTCTAAATGAGCATTCAAAACTGAATACAATATGTCAATGTTATTCCTCTTATCATCTTCTAAAGAAGATGTTCCGAATATATCCTTAGAAAGGAGGTGATCCAGCCGCACCTTCCGATACGGCTACCTTGTTACGACTTCACCCCAATCATTTGTCCCACCTTCGACGGCTAGCTCCATAAATGGTTACTCCACCGG
>NZ_JBICNX010000314.1:0-513 GCF_043107035.1 Staphylococcus sp. 231237_7MaSpsaltlick | reverse complement strand
CAGTTATCTGAGGCAGCACAAGCAATTGAAGCAGTGGAAGAAGCTAAAAAAGCAGCAGCTAACAAGTTGTCTGAGATCACGTCTGATAACTTAGTAAATCCAAATGAGAAAGCCGAATTAGAACAACTCATCGAAGCGTTAGAAACAGCAAAAGCAGAAGCTTCAACGAAATTAAACAGTGTACCAAACGGTACGACAGGCAAAGATACACTACAAAGTCGCTTAGAACAAATTGATTCAGTAACTTTACCAAAAGTAAATGACCAAGATAGTAATGGAGTCTTGGACACTGAACAATTATCAGAGGCAGCACAAGCAATTGTGGCAGTGGAACAAGCTAAGCAAGATGCAGACAATAAGTTATCTGAAATCACAGCGGATGGATTAGTAAATCCAAATGAGAAAGCCGAGTTAGACCAACTTATCGAAGCGTTAGAAACAGCTAAAGCAGATGCTTTAACGAAATTAAACAATGTACCAGACGGTACAACAGGTAAAGATGAGTTACAAACA
>NZ_JBICNX010000313.1:0-514 GCF_043107035.1 Staphylococcus sp. 231237_7MaSpsaltlick | reverse complement strand
GTTGTTTGACTTTGAATAAACTTTATAGAATTATTGTCATAACAATAGCGATGATGATAACGATAATAAAAGAAACAATATTAAATATTTGAGGAACATTTCTTTTTAATTTCGCAAACATAAATTCAATACCGCTTATAACAAGGAAAATAAAAATAGCAGGTAAAGCAACTGTATCCATCTTTATTATCTTATTAGAAACTAACATTAATGCTACGAATATAATAATGTAAACGAAACTCATACAAGTTGCTAGACTTATAGAATTTATTATAGTTTTTGAATTTGACTCATTCTCAGTATTCATTATAATATCCTTCCTATGTATCTTTTGATTAAAATGTACAGTTATTAACGACACCATCGATACCTATAATTTCCGCGCCAACTAATAATCTAGCTGTTTCTCTCATTCCACCTAAAACCTTTACAACTTTATAAGCTTTACTAGCAGGTATAATGGCTGCTGAGAGATATCCAGCACATTTTATAACTTGCCATGCTTCTCCCCAAA
>NZ_JBICNX010000312.1:0-515 GCF_043107035.1 Staphylococcus sp. 231237_7MaSpsaltlick | reverse complement strand
GTACGGTAAAGTGCCACCTAAACATAATTTAATATTCTTAGATGGAGATAAAACTAATAACGACTTGTCTAACATAGCACTAATAAAAAGAAGTGAGTTAGCAAGGTTGAACCATCAGAATATGATTTACAGTAACGCAGAACTAACTCGGACGAGTATTAATATAGTTAAGATTCAAAATAAGATTGCTGAGCGTAAGGAATGATTCTATCCAACACTATCAACATACGTTACAAATATAAAACTGGTGGGATGAACACAAAAGAAATGGCACAGTTATTAAAATATTATAGACTTAAAGGATTCTTGAAATCCGTAAATACTAACAGCTTTATTGTAGCAGTGTTGCCAGAGGATAAAGCACATAACAGGAAGGTAATAAATGAGTTGAAAAGGAGTGATGGCGAATGAGTATAAGTAAAAAGAAATATGAAAAATTAAATAATGATTTAGTAGATGCTAAAGCAAAGGCGTTTGATGATCTTAAAAAATCATTAGATGACGAAACACACTAA
>NZ_JBICNX010000311.1:0-516 GCF_043107035.1 Staphylococcus sp. 231237_7MaSpsaltlick | reverse complement strand
AGAACCCTTAACTAAACTTGCAGACGAATGTCGGCATAGCGTGAGCTATTAAGCCGACCATTCGACAAGTTTTGGGATTGTTAAGGGTTCCGAGGCTCAACGTCAATAAAGCAATTGGAATAAAGCAGCGAAAGGAGTTGAAGAAAATGAGTGAGAAAACTAAGAAAAGTATTCGTATAGGATTATCATTTGCACAAGTGGTAGTACAATCATTAATAGTTTATTACGCTTATAAGCAATATAAATTAACTAAAGAAATGTAATTTTGATTATGTAATGAGTTTTGGTACTAAAAAAGACTTGATCTGATTAGACCAAGCCTTTTGATAGTGTTATATTAATAAACAAATAAAAAGAAGTCGCTCACGCCCCTACCAAAGTTTGTGAATGCGACTTACCTTAAAGAAAAACAGTTGATGTTTTTGTTCTTAATTTGTATATCTAGATATTAAACGATATTAGTTTATTCTTCAAGATATATATTCGGGTGAGCGACTTCTTAAATTAAATTAAGGA
>NZ_JBICNX010000310.1:0-518 GCF_043107035.1 Staphylococcus sp. 231237_7MaSpsaltlick | reverse complement strand
GCCCTTCTGTCCAACCGCCACCTAACCAGTTTTGTTCGACAATCGTTAGTTGATTTAAATCTGCTGATACTACAAATCCTACCTGACCAGCACCATCTCCATACGTGTAAGGGAAAAGAACCATATCACCAGGTAAAGCTAAGAAATCTAATGTATTTTTATAAACTTTCGCTCTATCCTTTAGTAACGCTTGATTATCTGTATGAATATCTTTAGCGTAATCGCCTTGTAAAGATGTACCGGGGAATAATTGAGCCCACCCTGCATTAGCGTAATCATAACATTGAAAACCATACCAACCATCAAAATCATATTGTTTACCAATTGAATTATTCAACCAAACTAAAAATTCATTTTTTATCATTACTGCATTTACCATAATATTACCTCCGTTTAATAATAAAAAGCCGACACAATGTGCCGACTTAATCTGTTATTTCCAAGTAATTGTTCCCCAATACTTTTCATTCTTAATTTTTTCTTGTGGATCAGTAATGCGACATACTGCACAATAGAAA
>NZ_JBICNX010000030.1:0-38321 GCF_043107035.1 Staphylococcus sp. 231237_7MaSpsaltlick | reverse complement strand
GGATCAAACTCTCCATAAAAAATTATGATGTTTGATTAGCTCATAAAATACTAATTTGTGTTATCATTAACACGTTTTTTTGAACCAACGATTATCGTTGTGTTCGGAATTAACGTTGACATATTGCGATTCAGTTTTCAATGTTCATTTGAATAATTAAAAAATATGGTGGAGACTAGCGGGATCGAACCGCTGACCTCCTGCGTGCAAAGCAGGCGCTCTCCCATCTGAGCTAAGCCCCCATTTTTTAAAAGAGTCGGGAAGACAGGATTCGAACCTGCGACCCCTTGGTCCCAAACCAAGTGCTCTACCAAGCTGAGCTACTTCCCGTATATTTAAGTGGTGATTAATTTTAAAATGGCGCGCCCGATAGGAGTCGAACCCATAACCTCTTGATCCGTAGTCAAGCACTCTATCCAGTTGAGCTACAGGCGCTATTTAAAAAATATGGTGCCGAGGACCGGAATCGAACCGGTACGGTGATCTCTCACCGCAGGATTTTAAGTCCTGTGCGTCTGCCAGTTCCGCCACCCCGGCAAAAAAATAATGGAGCAGAAGACGGGATTCGAACCCGCGACCCCAACCTTGGCAAGGTTGTATTCTACCGCTGAACTACTTCTGCAAAGTGAAACTGGATGAGCCATAGAGGATTCGAACCTCTGACCCTCTGATTAAAAGTCAGATGCTCTACCAACTGAGCTAATGGCTCATGAAATGGTGCCGGCCAGAGGACTTGAACCCCCAACCTACTGATTACAAGTCAGTTGCTCTACCAATTGAGCTAGGCCGGCTATTCATTTGAATGGTGGAGGATGACGGGTTCGAACCGCCGACCCTCTGCTTGTAAGGCAGATGCTCTCCCAGCTGAGCTAATCCTCCGTTATGTTATAAAGCCTGGCAACGTCCTACTCTTGCGGAACGTAAGTCCGACTACCATCGGCGCTAAAGAGCTTAACTTCTGTGTTCGGCATGGGAACAGGTGTGACCTCTTTGCTATTGCCACCAGACAATTAACTTACTTAACCAATAATACATTGTTTATTTAATAAATGCAATGGTCAATTTTACACTGTGTTGATATTTTATTTACAAACGCTTTACAAAGCTCTCAATATCAACCAGTCGTTTTTGACGACTTTTTTATATTACTTCATTTCTGATTACAAGTCAATACTTTTTCGAAAAATTATTATAAAGAAAATACATTGTATTTGCAACCGGTCATTACTATCTTCGTCATCTCAACTCGACTTGAATAAGTTTATCACAGGAATACACTATATGCCACACCTTTTTTGGTATAGTTTTCTATTTTATTAGTCTTATATTACCTATTTGTATCTTATTACGCAAATTATTACTGGGTCAACTTGGAAATTTTCAAATGTAATGTTCTTATTTATCATATTTCTTAATTACTTTTTAAATAGTAAAAGGTTGACCGTGGTAAATATACTCCGGCCAACCTCTTTTAATTGTTTCTATAATTTTATTGTACTTTCTATTTCTGTCTCATATAAGGGAATAATAATACATCTCTGATAGATGCTGAGTCAGTTAATAGCATTACTAATCTATCAATACCAATACCTAGTCCACCTGTTGGAGGCATACCGTATTCTAATGCTTCGATGAAATCTTCATCCATTTCATGTGCTTCATCATTACCTTGTTCTTTCTCTACTAATTGAGCTTCAAAACGCGCTCTTTGATCTATTGGGTCATTCAATTCAGTGAATGCATTACCATGTTCTCTACCAACGATGAATAATTCAAATCTATCAGTAAATCTTGGATCTTCTGGATTTTTCTTCGCTAATGGCGAAATCTCGATTGGATGACCGTAGATGAATGTTGGTTGTATTAATGTTTCTTCTACTTTTTGTTCAAAGAATTCATTAAGAATGTGACCATATTTCATATTATCTGTGATTTCAACACCATGCTCTTTAGCTAAGTTTTTAGCCTCTTCGTCTGTTTTCACTGCGAAGAAATCTACGCCTGTTGCATCTTTAACTGCATCAGCCATATGCACGCGTCTCCATTTAGATTCTAAATCAATTGTTTCTTCTCCGTATTGAACTTTAGCAGTTCCCAACACTTTTTCAGAGATATGTCTAATCATATTTTCTGTTAAATCCATAATATCATGGTAATCAGCATATGCTTCATATAACTCAATCATTGTAAATTCTGGATTATGTCGAGTTGATACGCCTTCATTACGGAACACACGTCCAATTTCATATACTTTTTCAAGGCCACCAACAATTAAACGTTTAAGATGCAATTCAATCGCAATTCGCATATATAATGTTGCATCTAGGGCGTTATGATGTGTTACGAATGGACGTGCAGCAGCACCACCAGCAATTTGATGCATCATTGGTGTTTCAACTTCTAAGAATCCTTCTTTATTTAAATAGTTACGCATTTCTTGCAAAATTTTACTACGATTAATAAAAGTTTGTGTACTATCTTGATTTGTAATTAAATCTAAATAGCGTTGACGATAACGTTGTTCTATGTCTTGTAAGCCATGGAATTTATCTGGCAATGGACGTAGAGATTTAGTTAAAAGCGTAAATGATTTCGCTTTAACTGATAATTCCCCAGTATTTGTTTTAAACATAACACCTTCAACACCGACGATATCTCCAAGGTCAGCAGCGTTCCATAATTCGAACTGTTCTTCTCCAACTTGGTCTTTTCTTACATAAATTTGAATTTGACCTGATAAATCTTGAACATGCGCAAATCCAGCTTTACCTTTTCCACGTTTTGTCATTAAACGGCCTGCAATCGTAACATGACTATCGTCTTCTTTTTCTTGTAATTCTTCTTTAGAAAATTGATCCCAATCTGTATGCAATGGTTCTGCCATAGCAGTACGTTCAAATTTTTGACCAAAGGGATCAATACCTAAATCGAATAATTCTTGTAATTTTTGGCGGCGGACCTGCATTTGGTCATTCATTTCTTCTGACATAACTGTCTCTCCTTTATGCTTCTTGTTCTACTTTTTTATAGTTTTGCTTTCAATTTAAAAACCATGAAATGTATCAATTATCATTCACTTGTAGCTTGGTTGGGCATTTTACTTAATTTACCAATAACATAATCACTATTAAAATGCTATTAGACATTTTTGCGCATTTTATAACGCAACCTTTTCACCATTTAATTCTACTAGACGATGCGAATGTAATAAAGTAATTTCAACTTATTCCTCAATTGAAAACTGCTCAATCTTTATACAGCTTAACTGAATCGTCTGTATGTACTAAATTCCCTATCTTCTCATTAGAGTTTGGTTCGACTATATCTGACGCAATATCATTTAAAGGAATTAATACGAAAGCACGTTCGAGCATACGTGGGTGTGGGACGACCAAATCTGCTTCATCTATTATATGATTTCCGTATAATAAGATATCTACATCTAATGTTCTAGGTCCCCAATGGATTTCTCTAACACGATGTAGTTGTTGTTCTGTTTCCATGCATACTTGCAATAATGCTTGTGCAGTTAATGAAGTTTGAATCTCTAAACAAAGGTTTAAAAATTGCGGTTGCTCAACATAACCAACTGGATCTGTTTCATATATTGGCGAGACTTTAGTAACTGTAATACCATTAGTCGCATTCAAAATACGAATTGCCTCATCTAATTGCGCTGCCCTATCTCCTACATTACTACCTAAACCTAAATAAGCGTTAATCATTAGCGATTCTCCCTCACTATTTCAATCCCGACACCATCATAATGACCAGGGATAGGTGGATTCTCTTTAGTGATTCTAACTTTCGTTTCCATTACACGATTATAGTGTGAATTTATACGTTTTGCAATACGTTCAGCTAGATGCTCTAATAAATTTACAGGCTCCCCTTCCATGATAGCCTTTACATCTTCAAATACTTCACCATAGTGTACTGTATCCGTTACTTGATCTGATTCACCAGCTGGTTTCAAGTCTACCTTTAGAGTAATATCTACAATAAAAATTTGCCCGATTTCATTTTCAGCAGGTAATGCACCATGATAACCATAAAATTTAAGACCGTTCAGAAATATTGTATCGCTCATCGTCATTCTCCTTTAAGTAATCCATACTGTGACTAATACGTGCATTCAACTGAACATTGTGCACTCTAACTGCTTTTACGCCTTTCATTATACCATAGGCTGTAGTTGCTGCTGTCGCCTCATCTCGTTCAGTTGGCGTCGTTTCTGTGCCTATCATTTCCTTAATAAACCTTTTTCTACTGGTAGCAAGCAATACCGGATAATCTGTTGCTACCAGTTCATCTAAGCGCGACATTACTTCACGTTCTTCTATACGTGTTTTAGCAAAACCAATACCCGGGTCAATCCATATTTTATGTTGAGGAATGCCTTTCAATTCTGCTTTATTAGCTTGTTTTAACAAATAAACCAACATTTCTTCCATTACAGGTTCAGTTCGATTACCATCTCCATTATGCATCAACACAATCTCACCATGATACTTTGCCACAACATCAAATATACGCTCATCATAAATACCAGCCCATTGATCATTGATCATCTCAACACCTAAATCCATTACTGCTTCCGCTACTTCACTACGGTATGTATCAACAGAGAGCTTCACATCAAGTTTAGTCAATGCTTTCACTACTGGAATTACGCGTTGCATTTCTTCATCAACCGTTATTTCTTCATAACCCGGACGTGTGGATATACCACCTATATCTATGATATCAACACCTTCTGATATCATTTCTTTTGCTCTTTGTACCGCACTTTCTACGGTATTATATTTACCCCCATCCGAGAAAGAATCTGGAGTCACATTTAATATACCCATTATTTTTGTCCGTGTCATAGTTGATTACTTCCTTTCACTACTAATTGTTAAAAGTCGATATTTATCTTGTACGTTTCTATAATAACGTTTATTGTCTATTTTTTCAGTGTCGAATACTCAAATGCGGGTCTTTGATATAATTTATATTCATTTCTATTCTCTTATGCACATTAGCACACAAAAAAACCGGCACACACATCTCAATGTGGCCGGTAATTACACCTAAATTAATTCTAGTCTTCGAAAGAATATAAAGGTGTTGAAAGGTAACGTTCACCGTTACTAGGTAATACAGTAACAACTGTTTTACCTTTTCCTAATTCTTTGGCTTTTTGAATTGCTGCGTAAATCGCTGCCCCTGAAGAAATACCACCTAAAATACCTTCTTCTTTAGCAACTTTGCGTGAAGTTTCCATAGCAATTTCATTACCTACTTTAATAATTTCGTCATAGATATTTGTGTTTAATGTGTCAGGTACGAAACCAGCACCTAAACCTTGTAATTTATGCGGTCCAGGTTCTCCACCACTTAATACTGGTGAATCTTCTGGTTCAATAGCTACTAAATTGATATCAGGATATTTTTCTTTTAAGACTTTACCAGCACCACTTAATGTTCCGCCAGTACCTACACCTGCTAAGAATGCATCGATTGTTTTTCCTTCAAATTGCTCAACTAATTCAGGACCAGTTGTTAACTCATGGACACGAGGATTTGCTGGGTTCTCGAATTGTTGTGGTTCAAAGTAACCAAACTCTTCTTTAAGTTCTTTGGCTTTCTTGATTGCACCTTTCATTGCTTCTGAACCTGGCGTTAACACTAATTCAGCACCATATGCTTTTAATAAGTTGCGGCGTTCTTGACTCATTGTCTCAGGCATTGTAAAGACTGCTTTATAACCTTTTGCTGCACATACAAATGCTAAACCGATTCCTGTGTTACCACTTGTTGGTTCAACGATAGTGTCACCTGGTTTAATTTTGCCAGCTTTTTCAGCTTCTTCAATCATTGCTAATGCGATACGATCTTTTACTGATCCACCTGGATTTTGATATTCAAGTTTTACATAAACGTCTGCTGAATTCTCATCTACAACGTTGTTTAATTTAACTACCGGTGTATTACCGATAACTTCTACAATATTATTTACTGGTTTGTTGTTTGTCATTAGTAAAGCTCCTTTTCGTTAAAAAGTTCAAATGCATACTTTTTTTATCGGATATAGTATATATTTTATCAGATTTTTCTGTAAATACAACTATGAAACCTTAATTTTATTATTTCACTTTACTTTAAAAACCTACCAAGCCCTATATGACAGCAATTAATTTTTATTTTCCAGCAATGCTTCTAATTCATTTTCTGTAAAATTATACTTCGTTCTACAAAAATGACATTCTGCTTCTGCACCATGGTCTTCGTTAATCATACTAATAATTTCTGCTTCACCTAAACCTTTAATTGCAGTTAAAAATTTATCATGACCGCAATTACATTCGAATTGAGCTGGTACATTCTCTAATATTTGTACATTTTCTTCACCTAAAATTTCAAAAAGTAATTCTTCAGGTGTGAGTCCTTGATCAATAAGTTTAGACACTGGTGTCATATTATTAATCGCGTCTTCTAATTTAGTTATAGTCGCATCTTCTGCACCAGGCATTACTTGTAATATAAAGCCGCCAGCAGCTTTAATTGAATTATCAGGATTAACGAGTACACCTAGACCAACAGAGGAAGGTGTTTGTTCACTCTTAGCAAAATAATAAGTGAAGTCCTCACCTAATTCTCCAGATACAATTGGACTAGATCCAGAAAAGTAATCTTTCATACCGACATCTTTAACTACAGTTAACGCACCTTCTGTCCCTACTGCTCTTCGTACATCTAACTTACCGATATCATTTAGCGGAAAGTGAGTTTGTGGGTTTGTTACATAACCCCTTACATTTCCTTTGGCATCTGCATCGGCAATAATTTTACCAATTGGCCCTTGGCCATCTACTGTTACAGTAAGTTTTTGGTTCCCTTTTAACATTGCTCCCATCATTAATGTAGCTGTCATTGTTCTACCAAGTGCAGCTGAAGCTGTCGGCCATGTATAATGTCGCGTTTGAGCTTCTTGCACACTTTCTGTTGTCAGCGCACTATACGCACGTATTTGTCCTCCAAAAGCTAATGCTTTCACAATATAATCTTTCGTCATTACATCATTTCTCCTTTTATTTGCTCATGTGTCATTGCGATATTGCACACATTGTGTTCATTTCATATTTTAGTTCAATTTATTTTACTGGTTCACCTTAAAAAATGCTAAATATTTGTTTACGCAAAATATTTTCTATTTCAAGTAATAATAAAACGCCTCTTTCTACTATCCACTATGATAGCAAAAAGAGACGTCTTTGTTCAGTCATTAATTTCTGTTACTTGGATCGTTAGGATCACTTGGATTGCTAGGTTTGTCGATATTTGGTGATTGTTCGTGTCCAGTTGTATCACGATCACCTTCATTATCGTCTTCTTCATCTTCTTGACGGTTATCTTTACTTACATCATTTAATGATTGCTCTTTACGAACATCCTCATATGATTTACCGTATTTTCCGTCTTTGAATTCAGAGTCTTCTTTATTAACTACCTCAGCACTGTCATAATCTACTTCAGGTAATACACCATCGTAGAATAATGAATGGATTTGTTCAGCAACTAAAGTTTCTTCAGTTAATAATGATTCAGCAATCAACTTCAATTGTGATTTGTGTTCTAGCAAGATATCTTTACAACGATCATATTGTTCTTTGATGATACGTTGTACCTCTTTATCAATTTCATAAGCAATTTGTCCAGAATATTCTGGTTCACCTTGCATATCTTTACCAAGGAATACTTGACCATTACTGCTACTAGAGAACTGAATTGGACCAAGTTTCTTACTCATACCATATTCAGTAACCATTTGACGTGCGATTTGCGTTGCACGTTCAAAGTCATTTGATGCACCTGTTGATACTTCATTAAAGTTAATATCTTCAGATACACGACCACCTAGCAGACCACAAATCTTATCTAATAATTCTGGTTCAGTCATCAAGAATCTATCTTGCTTAGGTAACATCATTGCATAACCACCAGCTTGACCACGTGGTACGATTGTAACTTTATGCACGACTTCTGCTTCGTCTAGTACCATACCAATAATTGTGTGACCAGCTTCATGATGGGCTACAATATTACGTTCTTTCTTAGAAATAACACGCGATTTCTTAGCAGGACCAGCGATTACACGGTCTGTTGCTTCTTCAATATCACGCATGTCAATTTTCTTCTTACCTTCACGCACTGCAATTAATGATGCTTCGTTAAGTAAGTTTTCTAAATCTGCACCAGAGAACCCTGGCGTTCTTTGAGAAATGGCTTTCAAGTCTACTGTCTCATCTAATGGTTTATTCTTAGAATGTACATGAAGAATTGCTTCACGACCTTTAACATCTGGACGTCCAACTTGAATTTGTCTGTCAAAACGACCTGGACGTAATAATGCAGGGTCAAGAATATCTGGTCGGTTCGTTGCAGCAATCATTATGATACCTTCATTCTCACCGAAACCATCCATTTCAACAAGTAATTGGTTAAGTGTTTGTTCACGTTCATCGTGACCCCCACCAACACCAGCACCACGTTGACGACCTACTGCATCAATCTCATCAATGAAAATGATACATGGTGCATTTTTCTTAGCATTTTCAAATAAATCACGTACACGGCTCGCACCGACACCGACAAACATCTCAACAAAGTCAGAACCACTAATTGAGAAGAACGGTGTGCCAGCTTCACCAGCTACTGCTCGCGCAAGTAATGTTTTACCTGTACCAGGAGGGCCAACTAATAACACACCTTTAGGTATGCGTGATCCCATTTGCTTAAATTGCTTATTATCTTTTAAGAAGTCTACAATTTCAACTAACTCTTGTTTTTCTTCATCTGCACCTGCTACATCAGAGAAGCGTACACGTTTTTTCTGACTGTCGTACATTTTAGCTTTGGATTTACCAAAGTTCATCATACGACCGCCACCGCCGCCGCCACCTTGAGCTTGGCTAAGGAAGAAAATAAATAAAAGAGCAATTATTAATACTGGAATGAGCGTTGTTAAAATACTAACAAACACGCTTTGTTTTTCTTCTTCTTTAACTGTAAATTTCAATCCATCTTGACTTTGTGCTTTATCAGTTATTTTTTCAAGTTCTTTATCATTGTTATATAAAATAGTTGAAGAATAATCTTCACCTTTTTTCGTTTTACCGCTTACCATATAGACATTTTGTTCTGGTTGGATTTCAAGTGTCTTAAGATCACCTTTATCTAACTGCTTTACAAATTGGTTATATGTAAGTTGCTTTGGCATATTTCCATTGCCGTTGAGCCACGAAAACAAGCCGAATATAATAACGCCAATGATTGCAATAACTAGCACATTACGAAAGGCCTTCTGCATGCGTCGTTTCCTCCTACTTCAATAATAAAACTAACAAAAATTGTAACATAACGCGTCTGCCAAAGGCTAGTATTTCAACTTTTGCGCGTCGTTTACAATCCATGCTGTTTTAGTTTAATTTTTAAATTATTTCCCCATAAACATCAACTAAAACTACTAACTTAAAATACTTATATTATATCGTATCAATTGTCATAATATATTAACCAAAATCCGTTTTATATTAATAAATTTTCAATTGATTAATATTAGACAATTTTATTAGGTTAGAAATTATAGTATACAATAACTTTGTAATTGAATAAATTTAGTTGCTTATGCTTATGAGTAAACTTCAGGCTTTAGTGTACCAATATATGGCAAGTTTCTATAATGCTCAGCATAATCCAAACCATAACCAACAACAAATTCATCAGGAATTTTTTTACCGACATATTTAGCTTCGATATTTGCTTTACGGCGGTTAGGCTTATCTAACAGCGTCACGATTTCTAATGAATTTACGCGTCGTGACTGCAATAATTCTGTGATTGACTTTAATGTAGTACCTGTTTCTAAGATATCTTCGATAATTAATACATCTTTATTTTCTATTGAAGAACCTAAATCTTTTAAAATTTGAACTTCACCTGTCGATTCTGTACCACCGTGATAACTTGAAACATCCATAAAATCAATTGCCAAGTGTGTATCAATTCGTTTGATCAAGTCTGCCATAAACATGACTGACCCTTTCAATATTCCGATACAAACTAATGGCTTTCCTTGATAATCCTTTGTAATTTGTTCGCCCAAATCTTTACAAATTTGGTTAATATCTTCTTCACTTAATAATATTTCTTTCAAATCATCACGCATTGTTATTCCTCTCCCATATTACTTATTGATATTAATTCATTATATTTTTGCTTTAAAAACAAAGTCCCAACTGCAATTATTTCTTCATCGGCAGTAACTATTACAGGCATTTCTTCACGTTGTCGTTGTATTATTTTCTCATCAATAAATAACCTGCTCACCTTTTTATGCCCAGTGCTACCATTCAATTCATATTTATCGCCAACTTGTCTTGTTCTTATAGTTAATGGAAATTCATCTTGTGGTAAGTCAGCTTGAATCTCAATATTATAGCGACTAAAAGTATATGTGCCTGGTTGATTGACCTTTATCTGAGAAAGCGCTTGTTCATAATTAGCCATTAAGATAAATTTATCATAAGCGATATGAATTATCCATTTATCTGTAGTGTATAATGTGCATTGTGCATGGTTACTTGCTATTTGTGTTAGCCATGATTCATACATCTTTTCAGATATCGGTTGTTCTAACGCTAATTTATCAATTAATTTATCTAATACAACTATTTTAACAGTATGTCGCAATTTTAAAAATTCACTTCTAGAAAAATGTATTTCATGATTGTTTGTCTCTGCTTTAACCTTATTTAATATAAAGTGATCTGCTTCTTGATGTATTACATTCAATTGTTCATCATGCCAAGCTTTTAATTTCAGCAATTGTTGTGTCGACAATTGTCTATTTTCATCTATTGCTGGCAATAAACGATTACGGATGTCGTTTCTGACATATTGATTA
This sequence comes from Staphylococcus sp. 231237_7MaSpsaltlick, assembly GCF_043107035.1. Taxonomy (NCBI): domain Bacteria; kingdom Bacillati; phylum Bacillota; class Bacilli; order Caryophanales; family Staphylococcaceae; genus Staphylococcus; species Staphylococcus sp. 231237_7MaSpsaltlick. The sequence continues at coordinate 27,370 of NZ_JBICNX010000030.1, read as the reverse complement.
TCTTGATTTGTTTCATCTTCAAAAAATGGTACGTGTTGTTCATGCTGATAAGTTCGGATTTCTGATTTAGATACCGCTAACAAGGGTTTAGCAAGTACATAATTCTTTCTAAGAATACATTCATCCATACCCAACTTACTTCTCGTAGAACGTCCGGTCATAATCCGATAAAATATCGTTTCAATCTGATCATCTAAGTGATGTGCAGTAAGTAACACATCCGCTTCAAGTTCTTCCATCATTTGATCAAACCATGCATATCGCAATGTACGTGCCTCATTTTCTATACTATTACCTGCTGCAATGACATGGGATAAATCTAATTCATGCACAAATAAGTCAACACCATGTTGCTTACAATAACGTTGCATAAATGACTGTTCTGTTTTAGCAGCTGTTCTTATTCCGTGATTAACATGTAAACATGTAATTTGGCGATAGGTTTGACGATAGTTGGTCAACAGTTGATGTAATAACACCATACTATCCACGCCTGTGGAAATCGCTAGCACAATATGGCTATCACTATGCCATGCATTTGTATTCACTTCCACATTTTCCACCTCACTCACATAAATAATAAACTACGCCTACAGTACAATTAACTATACAATAAAAAAGAGACTGTTTCCTCAAATAAGAAAACAGTCTTTGATTGATAGCGACAAACTTATTTATATCTTACAAGCTTATTTCCAACAACCTTCTATATTTCCTTGAAACAGCCTTTATATTCTATAACGATTAGCGCTTAGCGCCTTTTCCACCACGTCTAGATTCTGTTTGACGTTTAATAGAAGTTAACTTATCTTCACTGTCTTTCAAAAAGTTAGTTAATTTCTTCTCAAAATCTTCTGCTTTTTGTTGTGGTTGTTTATAACTTGGTTTACTTTGAGGTTTACGAGGACGATCTTTTGCTTTTTTAATTGAAAGACTAATCTTTCCATCATCAGCGATTGACAATACTTTAACTTCAACTTCATCTCCGACAGTTAAATGATCTTCTACGTTTTCTACGTAATTATCCGCAACCTCACTTATGTGAACTAAGCCACTTTTCCCTTCAGGAAGTTCGACAAACGCGCCAAACTTTTTAATTCCAGTGACTTTACCTTTAAGCTTGTTTCCTACTTCGATTGACATAGTGTAAATAAATCCTCCCGATTCGTTTCGATTTTAACTTTATTATATGCCTGTTTACACAATTTAACAATGGTATTATGATTCAAAAAAATAAATTTTCTTATTTATCTTCTTTAGACGATTTTTCTTGGCCTGTACTTTTATCCCCAGGCAACTTAAATACAACTTCGCCATCATTACTTAAATAATAATCATCGCGTGCAATTTTTTCTATATAACTTTTATCATTTAGATTATTTAATTTCTCTTTTAACGCTAATTCTTCATCTTGTTGCTTTTGGTATTTTTGTTCCTTTTGTTGACGTTCTACTGCATCGTCATTGTTACTCTGAATTTGAGTGACAAGCATTATGGACAAAATGATGATAATAGCTAACAATATGCCACCAAAGAATGTCACACGTTTACGCACAACGCGATTTCTCATTCTTTGTTGTTGTTTTTTTCTATTTTCTGCAGAGGTATACGTATTACCTATTTGTTCAACCTTTTTACTCATTTGCTTGTCACCACCTTTTTTAATTTTCACTGACTTTTTCTTCTTTAATAATTTCATACATGCCCTTTGCATTTTCTTTTGTAGCATGTTCACTAAGTCCTGTTACTTTGACAGTCACTATTTTTTGACCAAAACGAATCACTAATTCATCTGTTTCCTTTACGTCAGTACCTGCTTTGGCAACTGAACCGTTTACAGTTATGCGTCCTTGGTCACTGATTTCTTTCGCCAGTGTTCTACGTTTAACTAGTCTAGATACTTTGAGATATTTGTCTAATCTCATATTTCGTCTCCTCCTTGCTCTAAAATATTTTTTAAAGCTGCCTCATAAAGTGTCTTATTTTTGGTTTTATCATACATCTTCAAGAAATGCTCTGCAAATACTTTTTCAAACTTCACTCTATCAACTTTACCCTCTTTTGATTTCGCTGTTGACCAAATTTGCTTTAAATCTTCTATGTTATTGGCCTCTTCATCAGCAAAAATATGTGGGTGTCTGCGAATCATTTTAGCCGATAAACTCTCAACGATTTCGTTAATATCAAAATATCCAGACTTCTTACCAATACTTGCATGTAGTAGTACTTGCAACAGAATGTCGCCCAATTCTTCGATCATATGCCAATCATCTTCATTATCTATAGCTTCAAACAACTCAAATGTTTCTTCCAATAAATAACGCTTTAATGATTGATGCGTTTGTTCTTTATCCCAAGGACAACCGTGTTCATCATCTACTAATTGTTCAATAATTTCAGTTGCAAAGTAGAAGTCACTATAGTATTCGCTATCTTGCGTTAATCTAGGAAGGAAGACACTTGTTAGGTTTGTAAATCGTGCCTCTTCATGATCCAATTCGTAAAGCGGCACTGCAGTAACTTGTGCTTCATTCCCCTTAGCACCATCTACTATATATACGATATGTTCATCTTGATAACGTTCCATTAATGTCACTTTCAAATCGCCAGCAACCATTGCGCTATATACTTGCGTAATGAGTGTATGATTACGACCATTTAATTGATTAGCCTTGATTGAAGTAGCATCAAGCATAGTAAAACCGTCGTTTGGATCTATTTTTACCGCTTCAAATATATCATCGATAAAACTTTTTCCGCCTAAAATTTCTACTTCAATATTATCATGTGTTGCTGCATAGGCTTCTAATTTAGAAGTTGTCGTTTCCGCAACTCTAGGATGCCCTGGCACAGTATAAACAATCGTTTCATTTTTACTCGCTTCTAACAATTGATTCACAATTGTATCGTAAACATCATCGAAAGTTGTATTATTTTCATAAACAGCATCAAAACCTTGAAATTCGATACCTTCATCTTGTAAAGACGCAATAACTGGGTGTTCTAATGTTCTAGTAAATACTCGAGGATGATTTTTCAAAAATTTATAAATACCTAAAGGCAAGTCATCTAAACCATAGTTTCCTAGACCTACAATCGTAATATGTTGTGTCATTAACGTTTCCCTCTCTTCATATGATAAACCTTATCTCCAAATGGCAAATGTTTTAACTCTCTATAGCTCAACAATTGCATTTGCACAATTGCCAATATAATGACACCAATTCCTACCATCGCTGCAATTAGCAATTCGATGAGACCACCGATACGTGAATCAGTAGAAATGACAAATAATGTACATTGTACAGCTACAGTTAACAAGACCATTGTTGCAATTAACTTTAGTACAAATTGAGTCATTGATTGAAATTTATAATGCTTTAATACTTGGTAATGTAATAATATTACAAATACAATGAGTGAGAGTACAGTACTTACACTACCGCCTAACATCAATAATTGTGGAATTAATAGGATGTTTAACAACGCTTTGCATATAATCCCAATTATAAATGCGATAAACACTGATTTCACCTTTTGTCTAACTTGTAATAACGCAATATCTATCATGATCAAAGATACACAGATTACCGTCAACATATATATAGCCAATGTTCCGGTTAAGCTGTCATATTTAAAAAACACACTATTCATTAATGGCAATAAATTTATCAAACCGATACCTGCAGCAACACTAATAAGGACTGTTATTTTTATCGATGCATTTGCATAGCGATTGATTAACACATGCTGTTGTTCCTTTATCGCTTCTGTCAATAATGGAATGAGTACAAAGCTAAACGTCGTAGTCACAATCAATCCCATTTGAATAAACGAGGCACCGCGATCATAGATTCCTTTTTGAGTAGCAGCATCCTGAAAGTCTAAACCAGTATGCATAAGTGCATGCAGCACAGTAAAACTATCCACCACTTGCCAAACAATAACGATTAACTGACTGACAGCAAAAACGACAATCGCAATACTCAACTGTTTCCACGCTATATCAGCTTTGCGTTTCACAACTTTGAAAGGTCTTTTCTGCATTAAAAATAAACTCGATGCTAGAAAGCCAGCTGCCGAACCTGCGATTGCTAACATGCCTGACTGATAGATTGACCAATGTTGCAACAAATATAGCAATACGGCAATCATAATAATACCGACCCGGACAACTTGCTCAATCACTTGTGACATCGCTGGTATATTCATCTCATGTTGCGCTTGATAATAACCTCTCAGCACGCCTAACACACCGACAAACAGATAACTAAAGCTTGCTGCTCTCAACATGGGTGCTAAATTTGCATCTCCCATCAATATCGCTATCCATTTGGCACTGATTAATAACATAATAAAAAATATACCGCTGAAAATTTGCAAGACAAACAATACATTCGTGTATTGCTTATCCTTGCCTGATGAGCCAAACGTCTGAGTCACAGCACTAGGAATGGCATTCATTGTCAATATAACGCCTAATGCAACAATTGGATATATTTGTTGATATGCATATAAACCTTCATCACCTAATATATTTTGATAAGGTATGCGATAAATTGCACTCAATACTTTAACTATAATGAGTGCTACTGTTAGAACTACAACACCATTAAATGCAGTACGTTGCGTTTCATGTTGCTTATTCTGCTTCATCAGCAAATTCCATACTTTCTTCAATACATTTAGCTAAGAATTTTAAATTTTCGAGCCAAGTCTTAGTTTTATTTAGTGTCACCTTCATTTTACCATCTTGGACACCTACTTTCATCGCTCGTCCAAGTGGTTGTGTATGTTTAAATAGGCTCTCACCATTGATTTCAGTCGTTCCCTTTTCAGACATATACACTTCGACTTGCTTGCCAGTATCCTTGATCAATGTAACACCAGCATGTAGGGCATGAACCTTAATTTCCATCATATCTAATAAACGTTCCACTTCAACTGGATATTCATTAAAGCGATCTATTAATTCGTCTTTAACGTCCATTAATTGTGCTTCGGTCTCAATTTTACGTAATTTCTTATATATTTCTATCTTAGCTTGTTCATTTTGAATATATTCTGCCGGTAAATACGCATCGATATTCAATTCTATTTCAACTTCTGGTGCATCTGCTTGTTCTTCAGTAATTCCTCGTTTTTCATTTACTGCTTCTTCTAACATTTGTGAGTATAAGTCAAAGCCGACAGAATCAATAAAGCCGTGCTGTTGTTTACCTAGAAGATTACCCGCGCCTCGAATATTTAAATCGCGCATTGCAATTTTGAAACCAGAACCTAGTTCTGTAAACTCTTTAATTGCTTGCAAACGCTCTTCTGCTGACTCTGTCAAAACTTTATTCGTAGGATGTAAAAAGTACGCATAACCTATACGACTAGAACGTCCAACTCTACCTCTCAATTGATATAACTGGCTCAATCCAAAGCGATCAGCATCTTCTATGATTAATGTATTAGCATTTGGTACATCTACGCCTGTTTCAATAATCGTCGTCGTCACAAGAATGTCGTATTCATGATTAATGAATCCTAACATTGTTTCTTCTAAATCACGTTCACTCATCTGACCATGGGCCACTCCAATATTAGCGTCCGGCATAAGCATCTGTAATTGTTCGCGTTTCTCATATATAGACTGCACTTTATTGTATAAATAGAATACTTGTCCTTCTCTAGAAACCTCTCGTTCTAAAGCTTCTTTAATAAAGTTAGCATTTTGTTCTAAGACATATGTTTGCACAGGGAAGCGATTTTCAGGTGGTGTCTCAATTACCGATAAGTCTCTAACACCTAACATACTCATGTGTAAGGTTCTTGGAATTGGCGTTGCCGTTAAAGTTAAAACATCTACATTAGTTTTTAATGTCTTGATACGTTCTTTATGTCTAACGCCAAAGCGCTGTTCCTCATCGACAATTAACAAGCCTAAGTCTTTATAATGGATATCCTTACCTAGCAGTTTATGTGTACCTACTACGATATCTACAAAGCCAGACTTCAATCCCTCTTTCGTTTCTTTAATTTCCTTTGTAGTTCTAAATCTACTGATTAATTGAATTTCGACTGGAAAATCTTGCATACGCTCTATCAATGTTTCATAGTGTTGCTGCGCCAAAATAGTCGTAGGTACTAAAAATGCAACTTGCTTACCTTCCATTACTGCTTTAAACGCTGCACGAACTGCTACTTCTGTCTTACCATAACCTACGTCACCACAAAGTAATCTATCCATTGGCTTTTCAACTTCCATGTCACCTTTAATTTCATCGATTGATTTACTTTGATCGGGTGTTAACTCATAAGGGAAATCTAATTCAAAATCATTTTGTTCTGCTGTGTCTGGTCCGTATTTATAACCAACAGACATTTCACGTTCTTTATATAATTCGATAAGCTCATCAGCTATATCTTCAACACTTTGTTGTACTTTGGCTTTTGTTTTTTTCCATTCTGTTCCACCTAATTTATTTAACTTAGGTGATTTATCTTCTGAGGCAACATATTTCTGAACTTGATCCATTTGGTCTACAGGTACAAAGAGTTGATCCGTCCCCTTATATTGCAATTTGATATAGTCCTTATGAACACCTGCAACTTCAAGTGTTTCTACACCCAAATAACGACCAACACCATGGTGTACATGGACAATATAGTCACCGACCTTTAGGTCTTGATATGATTTGATTTTTTCTGCATTCGTTAACGTTTTCTGTTGCTTCGGTTTCTTTTTTTGCTTGGATTTAAACAATTCTCGCTCTGTTACAACGACAAGTTGCATATATGGTAATTCAAAGCCTTCAGACAAGCTGCCTTCTGTAATGATTGCGCTTCCCGTTTGATGGTTATCACTCACAGTATCTACAAAAGTCGGAATATGCATTTCATTTAGCATTGACTGAATTCGCTCTTTTTTCACTTCCGTTTCTGCTAAAACCACTACAGTATAGTCATTTTTGATATAACGTTGGAATTCTGAACGCATAATATCGTACTGACCATAAAATTGTTGCACTGGTTTACACGAGAACTTAATAATACTTTGAATTGGCACTGACATCGTTGCAGTAAATAACGTAAAGTAAGTTACTGGATGACGCTTCAACAATGTTTCAAAACCATCATAAGCTAAGAAAGTTTGACCGATAAATCCTTTACCACTTTCAATTAAATTTTGAATAAATTCATCTACTTCTGTCGTTAATGTCGTCTCTGTTTCTTTGACTCTATTAAATTCATCCACTGCTATAATTGCATCAGATTTGAAGTAATCCATAATCGTAGCAGGAGACTCATACATAAACGCAACCAATCGTCGTAAGACTTGATGATCAAATAATGAGTCTTCAAATAATTTGAAACTTTCATATGTTTCTTTCAAATCATTACGTACTGCTTTGTCTATTTTAGGCCTTGTCATTTCATAGGCTTCTTTTAACTTTTGCTTTGTGTGACTAATCACTTCATCAGTAATGATATAGTCACTCGCAGTTGTGATTTCTACACTTTCTAAATTAGACTCTGAACGTTGAGTCTCAACGTCAAAATCACGAATTGAATCGATTTCAGTATCAAAGAGTTCTATTCTTACTGGGTCACCTATCAGTGGATAAATATCGATAATACCACCGCGTAATGAGAATTCTCCTATATGCGACACGACACTTTCCCTACGATAGCCCATGTTTACTAGTTTATTTAATAACGCATCAATATCAATGTCATCTCCTACAGAGAGCGACATTTGATGTGCTTGCCACATATCTACAGGCGTCAACCATTTTTTCAATCCGTTTAATGGTACGATAAATAAGCCTCTCTTTTCTTGAGCAAGTGCCGTTAATGTACGTACACGTTCACTCATAAATTGAGGGCTTTGTGTTGAGAATTCTTCGGTCATGATATCTTGCAATGGATATTTATAAATATGCTCTGCATCAACAAATTGTAACAAGTCATTTTCCAACTTATCTGCTTGATACAAGTTATTTGTAACAACTAATAACTGCTTAGAGCTATTCAAATATTTCTCAGATATAATTGTTGCTTTAGCAGCCGAAGATAAGCCGGTAACGAGGACATTTTCCTTACCGAACACTTCATTAAGTTCTTGATAACGTTTGTCTTCATTTATATATTCTGTAATTATCGATTTCAATTTACTTCACCATTATATTCATTCATCACGTTATCAAAGCGAGATGTTTCAATAAATGCTTCAACTGCACGTGCAGAATGTTCTATTACTTTATTCATTGTTTTCATTTCTTGATCTGAAAATCTTTGTAACACATAATCAACAATTGCCATACCATTTGAAGGGCGATCCACGCCTATACGAATACGTTTAAATTGATCAGTGCCTAAGGCTTGTATAATTGACTTCATGCCATTATGTCCACCTGCACTCCCCTTTTGTCGTAAGCGTATCTCACCTTGTGGTAAATCCAGATCATCATATAACACAAGTAAGTCATCTATGTCGATATCATAATATTTCATTAATGGTCCTACCGCTTCACCAGATAAATTCATTAATGTTAAGGGTTCAATAAACATTACCTTTTCACCAGCGATGCGTTCAATTGTATACGCGCCTTTAAACTTTTGTTTATCTAGCATAAATTGATTACGTTCTAAAAGATAATCTATAACTTCAAAGCCAATATTGTGTCTTGTTAATTCAAAACGTTTCCCAATATTACCTAAGCCTACAATACACTTCATCAAGTTACCTCCATTTTTACTATACCTTTGAAATACAAATAATTAAGTAGTCATTTGTAAAGCAAAGACTCTACATTTTTCTAGTATCAATCACTATAATAACATAAAAAAGCACCTGCTTAACGTATTAAGCATGGTGCTTTTCCATATTCAATATGATGTCTAGATGACAACGATTATTCAGAATATAAAAGTTCGAATTATTCTTCTTCTTTTTCTTCTGTTTCTTCGTCTTCTTCACCAACAACAGCTGGCTCTTCAGTTTCTGATTCGCCTTCCATTGCTTCGATTTCTTCTTCTGTAGGTTCTTCAGTTGGAGGAACAACAGTAACTACTGAATCAGTAGCTTCGTTTTCAATTGTGAAGTCACCAGAAACTTTGATATCTTCAACAGCTAAGCTGTCGTTGATTTCTAATTCTGTAATATCTACTTCGATAGCTTCAGGAATGTTATCTGGAGTAGCTGTTACTTCAAGGTTGAATAATGGTTGTTCAACAACGCCGCCTTCTTTAGCGCCAGCTGCTTCACCAACTAAGTGTACTGGTACTTCAACAGTACGTTCTTCGCTCATGTTGATAGCTAAGAAGTCGATGTGAGTGATTTGGTTTTTAAGTGGGTCGAATTGGTAGTCTGAAACCATAACTTTGATAGTTTTAGAACCTACGCCTAATTCGATAACACCGTTACGACCAACTTCACGGATAACTTTGATGAATTCAACTTCATCAACTTTAACTGAAGTGTTTTTAGTACCGAAACCGTAAACAACAGCTGGTACTTTACCGATATTTCTTAATGCTTTAAGGTCTGCACGTGTTTGCTTACCTTGACGAATAATTGACTTTAATGAAGCCATATTCATTTTCCACCTTTCATCATCTGCTCTATCAAATAGAGCCCCTCACTTGCCCATCAACGCCATGTTGCTTGCAAGTGTTTATTTTGTTCGTCTAATCACGAACGGAACTATTATACCGTTATTGTAATATTTAGTCAAATAGCACACTAACTGATTCGCGTTCGTAAACTCTAATAATTGCTTGTGCTAATAAACCAGCTACAGATAATTCTTTTGTGTTACTTGGTTTGCGGCTATCTTCTAATTGAATAGAATTTGTAACAACTAATTCTTTAATTGCTGAATTTTCAATACGCTCTTTGGCAGGACCAGAAAGTACAGGGTGCGTACAACAAGCATAAACTTCCTTCGCACCTTTGTCTTTTAACGCTTGTGCAGCTAATGTAATTGTACCAGCAGTATCGATAATATCATCGATAATAATAGCTGTTCTGCCTTGAATATCACCAACTATATTCATCACTTCTGCTACGTTTGGCTTCGGTCTACGTTTATCGATAATAGCGATTGGTGTTTTCAAGATGTCTGCAAGTTTACGCGCTCTTGTTACACCACCATGGTCTGGAGATACAACAACACATTCCTCTAAATCAATATTTGTTTCATTCTTAAAGTGTTCTGCCAAAATTGGAACACCCATTAAGTGGTCGATTGGCATATCGAAGAAACCTTGAATTTGAGGTGCATGTAAATCAAGTGCGATCATTCTATCTGCACCAGCTGTTTCAATTAAGTTTGCAACTAACTTAGCAGTAATTGGCTCACGACTTCTTGCTTTTCTATCTTGTCTAGCGTAGCCATAGTATGGTACCACAATATTGATATTTGCAGCAGAAGCACGTTTACATGCATCTATCATAATAAGTAATTCCATTAAATGTAGGTTAACAGGATATGATGTTGGTTGAATGATAAACACATCGCAACCACGGATACTTTCTTCGATATTAATTTGAATTTCACCATCACTAAAGCGTTTCACTGAACATTTTCCTAGTTCGATTCCAACTTTATCTGCTACTTCTTGGGCTAACGGTTCATTACCTTTCAAAGAAAATATTTTCAAAGCAGAATTCTTATACTCATTGTTTAACATTTATAGTCCTCCAATTAATTCGTTCAATTAGTTTTATTTACGTATATGGCAAAATTTAAATTTTCTCTCAACATGAGTCTGCAAGTTTTGGTATTTTTACATTACGTTATCTTAAACTTAACAGATTACATCATTTTTTCTAAACAATGCACATTTATTTTTTTAGATAGCCTTCTTTTGTCGTTTGTTTAGATCTTGCAAGAGCCAAACTATCTTCCGGAACATTGTCCGTAATTGTGGAACCCGCCGCAATAAACGAGCGATCTCCTAATGTAACTGGTGCCACTAAGTTTGTATTACAGCCGATGAACGAATCATTGCCTATAATTGTTTTAAACTTGTTGACGCCGTCATAGTTCACAGTAATAGAACCACAACCGACATTGGTACGCGCACCAATTTCTGCGTCTCCGATATAGCTCAAGTGTGGCAGTTTTGCACCTTCTTTTACTACAGATTTCTTAACTTCTACAAAGTTGCCGACTTTAACTTTGTGCCCTAGGTCAGCACCTGGACGCAATTGTGCAAACGGACCGATCGTCACTTCGTCCGCAATCGTTGCTTCGTTAATTACTGATTGTTTAATAGTTACATTTGCTCCAACTTGACTATTCGTTATTTCAGAATATTGACCAATGCTTACATCGGAACCGATTACAGTCTTGCCAGCTAATTTTACGCCTGGTTCAATAATTGTATCTTCTCCTATAATTACATCTGCGCCAATATAAGTCGTTGCAGGGTCGATGATTGTTACCCCATTACGCATGTGAAATGTATTGATACGTTTACGAAAAGCTTGCTCCGCTTCACTTAACATAACGCGATCATTCACACCCATAATTTCATCAAAGTCATTCGTATGATGGACTTCAACTACACCTTGATCATCTAAAATAAGCGACAATACATCAGGTAAATAGTATTCACCTTGTGCATTATCATTTTTTACTTTTGCTAGCTTGTCAAATAAAGTTTGATTATCAAAAGCAAAGATACCAGAACTAATCTCATTTATTTGCTGTTCTTCTATGGTAGCATCCTTTTGTTCTACGATTTTAACCAAATGATTATTTGCATCTCTAACTATACGCCCATAACCAAATGGATTTGATGCTGTAGCAGATAGAACTGTAGCTTGTGCTTGATTTGTCTCATGATGAGTTATGAGTGCTTCCAATGTTTGTTGTGTGATTAATGGCGTATCACCACAAACGACTAATGTTGTCCCTTGTTTATCTTCCAAATGCTCACTTGCCATTTTAACTGCATGTGCAGTACCTAATTGTTCTTCTTGAAAGCTATAAAGTGAATCATTACCTAACGTTGCTTTGACACTTTCTGCGCCATGACCAACGATTGTTACAAGTTGTTCGACTCCTGATTGTCTTACATTGTCAACAACATGTTCAATCATAGATTTACCTGCAACTTCATGTAATACTTTGTATTTCTTTGATTTCATACGTGTACCCTTACCGGCTGCGAGTACGATTGCATGTCTTTGCATGTATGTTAACCCTCCATTAAAATATACACTTCCTTATTATTATAATTTAACGCTAGTACCACTTTCAAGGCTCAAAGCATCGATATTAAATAATAGACACTTTTTCTTGCACTAAATTAAAAATAATTCACAGTTAAATTGTCATCTTTTATGATTTGGGAAAACGTTTTATCTAATTTATGAAAGCATGTTCATTTTCATGTTGATATGCATTCATTTATTTCTCAAAATTTCTACTACTAGCTATTTATGTCGCCTAATTATTCAAATTAGCTAAGTAAATACAGTAAAAATACATTCATTAATATATTTCTTGTTAATTTTTTATTTTTTTGTCACCTTTACATTTTATAATTTATTTCAAAAATAATATTTATCTGTTGTAACAAAAAAGAAGATGAAATTGTTCAATTAAGAACAATTCCACCTTCTTTTTTTATGATATTAATCACTATACCACATCTCAAATTGTTTTAAATATTAAGCTTCCTCATTTGAATCTTCAGACGAAGCTTGTGCATTCCTATCTGGAATGACTTCATCCGTTTCATCATATACTTTCATCACTGCATCTTGAATTTCTTGTCTCATTTCTGAGTTGATTGGATGCGCGATATCTCGGAATTCACCATCTGGTGTACGCTTACTTGGCATTGCGACGAAAAGACCTGTGTTGCCTTCAATTACACGTAAATCATGCACGACAAATGATTCATCTAAAGTAATTGATACAAGTGCTTTCATTCTTCCATCTGTTTGTATTTTTCTAAGTCTTACATCTGTCACTTTCATGTAGTGAGCCCCCCTAGTATCTCTTTGTTAGAAGCTTAACAATTGCATTAAAAATTATATTTCCTTATTTTACTTTTGCTATTAATTCAATTTCTACTTTAACATCTTTAGGTAATCTCGCTACCTCAACACAGCTTCTCGCTGGTTGATGTGTGTCAAAGTACTTGCCATAAACTTCATTTATATTTTGAAATTCATTCATATCAGCAATAAAAATTGTAGCTTTAATGACTGAATCTAAATCAGATCCAGCTTCATCTAATACAACTTTTAAATTTTCTAATACTTGTGTAGTCTGTTCTTTAACATCGTCACTGACAATTTCACCATTTAAATTTAATGGGATTTGTCCTGATGTAAATACCAAACCATTAATTTCAGTTGCATGTGAGTATGGCCCCAATGCTTCAGGCGCCTTTTGTGTATTAATTGTGTTCATGATGCCGTAACCGCTCCTTTAAGAAAATTTAGTTAAACTGTTGCCTGTTTCTACCTTAAATTCTTGATTGTATTCGTCTACATCAGATAGTCTAACTAAGGAAGTATAATCTTCAATCAATCTTTGTTTAACTTCTTTTGATTCTACTAGTACCGATACCCCTTTAACATGTGCTTTAAACTCATTCATTAAATTCATCACGCCATTAATAGAGCCACCCGCTCTCATGAAATCATCAACGACGAGTACATTAGAATTTTCAGGCAATGTGCGTTTCGACAATACCATTGTTTCAATTTTACGTGAAGATCCTGATACGTAATTAATCGATACCGTTGAGCCTTCTGTCACTTTATTATCTTTACGAATAACAACAACAGGTAGATTTAGTACATTGGCCACAGCGTTGGCTAACGATATACCTTTTGTCGCAATCGTAACAATAGCGTCCAATTCTTCATCCATATATAGCGTTGCAATTAATTTACCTACACGGTTTAATAATGACGGATTCCCCATGAGGTCAGATAAGAACAAGTAGCCACCTGGTAATAAACGATCCTTCTCTTGAAGTCTTTCTATAATATCGTCAATGACTTCATTTGCTTCAGCTTTACTCATTTTAGGCTTATACGTAACTCCACCACTGGCACCTGCTGTTGTAATAACTGTTCCTAACTTTTCCTTTTGAAAAGTAGTCTTGATAATTTGCACGTCTTCACTGATTGAAGATTTTGCTTGTTTAAATTTTTGTACGAAATATGTTAATGGTATCAATTTATTGGGGTTGTTCATTAAATATTGAGTCATATAAACGATACGTTCACTTCTTTTATAACGCATTTAGCTCATCCCTTCTCCTATCCTAATAATCTTACTAAATACACTTCATTACAACAGCCATTCACTGCATTATACACATGTCTTGCTTGTCGTTCCTTTTGTGTCAGTCCATAAACTGTTGGTCCACTACCACTCATCACTGCACCATCTGCACCACTTTTTAGCATGTTGCGTTTTATTTTTAAAATTTCAGGACACACCTTGCTCGAAACAGGTTCCAGTTGATTTGAAAGGCTACTGCATAACAATTCATAATTCCCTGTGTTTAAAGCCGTTTTGCAGTCTTCCGTATTGATAGTTTGCAAATGACTTAAATCTAATTTCTTAAATATATCTGGTGACGATATTCCAATATTTGGTTTAGCAACAACGACCCATGCAGAAGGCGGCTTGTTTAGAAAGTTGATTTTCTCTCCTTTACCTTTGCATAGAGCTGTTTTACCATAAATACAAAATGGGATATCTGTTCCTATCGAAATACCAAGCTCACATAGTTCTTCTAATGGCCTATTTAATTTATAGAGGCGATTCATCCCTCTCATTGTTGCCGCAGCATCAGTTGATCCACCTGCTAATCCTGCCGAAACCGGTATATTTTTATCAATCGTTATTGTAATACCTTGTTGTAAATTATAGGTTTTCTTCATTAATTCTGCAGCTTTATATGCCAAATTTTTACTATTAGAGGGAACATAAGTTTGTTCAACATCGACAACAATCTTATTGTCTTGTCGCAGCTCAAATGACAAGCGATCATTTAAATCTATAGTCGTCATTATCATTTCAACTTCATGAAAACCATCATCTCGTTTAAAGAGTGTGTCTAGCGTCAAGTTTATCTTAGCTGGCGCTGTTTCATAGATCATATGTCCACCCTCTTTCAAATACGATATGGTAATACAACGATTTTAACATATTGTACGAATTGATTTGTCGGTTTTATTAAAACTTAGTGAAATATGTTGTACATCTCATAAAATCAGTATCATTTTTATGCTAAACATAGTCGCTAATCAGCTCATTGAAAACCAATATCGCAATATCTGAAATTCATTCATAAAATTAGTTCTATTTTAGCATATTCAACGACAAACAAAAAAGGTATGCTAACGTCGATAACGTCAACATACCCTCTTCTATATCTCATTAAATTTAAAGTATAAATTAAAAAGTCCGACTATATAGTCAAACTCAACCTCATTATTACTTTTTAATTAGTGCGCAACTGCTTCTTGATGGTTATCTTCTTCAAATGAAACTTGTACGTTTTCTGTTAAAACGTCAGTGTATGTATAAGACACACGCTCAAAGTTATGTTTATCTTGATCAAGCTCAACGATAAAAACTGATGGGTATGTTTCTTTCAATACACCACTTCGTTCAATCGTCTTCTTACGACCACCATTCGCTTTTAGTACAATACGGTTTCCTAATTGACAATCAAGAGTATTTTTGATGTCTCCAATAGATTTTGACATATTGCTCCACCTCGCTACAAGTTGTATAATAACACAAAATGCGCTATTTTGTCAAATAAAATATCAATTCTAGCAAGGTGCAGGCTACTTGTCAATAATTTAAAATTCTAATTCTGAGAAATTTTTCAATTCATTATATAAATCTGCATATTCTTTAATTGAAAGTGTTTCTCCACGTCTTCTTGGATCTATTCCACCCGCTTCTAACCATTCAGCAATAAGTTGTTTGTGCTCTTTTCCATTTTTAAATAAACTTTGGTAGTTGTTATTTATTGTTTTTCGTCTTTGTCCAAACGCAGCCTTTGTCATTTGGAAGAATTTTTCTTCATTATCAATGGTAACAAGTGGTGCATCTCGTTTCATTAGCTTGACGACAATCGAATCGACATTAGGTGGTGGTAAAAATACTGACTTCGGCACTGTCAATACATTACTCGTCTCGGTGTAGTATTGAGCAACAATAGATAATGAGCCATAAGCTTTTGTACCAACCTTAGCATTTAAGCGTTCTCCGACTTCCTTTTGCATCATAACGACATAACCATCAATCGGTAATGATTGTTGCATCAAATTTAACAAGATTGGCGTAGTAATATAATATGGCAAGTTAGCTACTACCATGATTTTCTTGCAATCTGCCAAATGTGTCTCAACATAGCGCGCAATATCCGCTTTCAATATATCTTCATTTATAACAGTTACGTTGTCATATGGGGATAATGTATCAGCCAATACAGGTATCAATCGTTGATCGATTTCAAATGCCATTACACGCTTAGCATGCTTGGCTAGTTGCTCAGTTAATGAACCCATACCCGGTCCAATTTCAATAACCCCTGTTTCTTCGTCAATATCACTGGCATCAATGATATTGTGAATAATGTTGACATCGATTAAAAAGTTTTGTCCTAAGCTTTTCTTAAAGCTAAAACCATAATAATTCAATAATTCCTTTGTACGTGAAGGTGTTGCAATATCTTTATGATTCACCCATTACTCACTTCCTTTCTCATTGTTTAAAGCGTCTCGAACATCTTGTTCTGTATAACCAAATGCATTCAATTTATTGAGCAATTGCTTCCCATTTGAATGACCAATATGCAACCTTCTACCTAATATTTCACGCTTTCGCCTAGCGTCTGGTCCGATAATTAAACCTAAATCAATCAACACATGCTTATCAATCGATTCGTGACCTTCTTCAAAAGGTGTACTTACGTTCAATAAAGCCTCTTTAATATCTTCAATACGTGCATGCTCTACACCAATTTTGCCACGTTTGCTTTTAGCCTTTTCTCTATCTATATATGCATGTTTAACACCTGGAATATGCTTTTGAATCGTCGTTCTTATTTTATCCCCTGGGAAATCTGGATCAGTTAATACGATAACACCCCGTGTCTCATATGCTTGTGCTATAACATCTAATGTTTGCTGATTTATTGCACTGCCATTAGTTTCTATCGTATCACAATCAACCGCTCTTTTTACTCTTTCGGTATCATCTCTACCTTCTACTACGATAAATTCATTAATCTTCAATTATAGCTTCACCTTTCATCACTTTACTTGTCCATTTGCAAATAAAAAAGACGTCGGCAGAATTTATGGTAATTACTTAGTATTCTCAATCATAACTAAGCCCTAACTCAGACCGACATCTTTTGTAATATCTTTATGCTTTTAAGTTGAATAATCTTTCAGCATTTTCAGTTGTTTGACGGCAAACTTCATCATAACTCACACCACGTAATTCAGCAATTTGCTCAGCGACTAACGTTACACGTTCTGGCTCATTTCTTTTCCCTCTGTATGGATGTGGGGATAGGAAGGGCGCATCTGTTTCTACGAGTAATTTATCAAATGGTACATGCTTTGCAACTTCTTTAGGTTGTTTAGCATTCTTAAATGTCACCGGACCTCCGAGTGATACATAGAAATTCAACTTGTTAATCACTTCATCAGCAATTTCTGGAGAACCACTGAAACTGTGCATGATGCCACCTACTTCTTCGGCATGCTCTTCCTTTAAAATGTCTACACAGTCTTGTGTTGCTTCTCTATTGTGAATAATTATTGGTAACTGTACTCGTTTTGCCAAAGCAATTTGCTTTCTAAACAAATCCTGTTGTACATCTTTAGGAGATTTATCCCAATGATAATCTAATCCCATTTCTCCTATACCTATAATCTTCGGATGTTCTGACAATTTTTCTATCCATTCTAAACGTTCTTCTGTACAATCTATTGCGTCAACAGGATGCCAACCAATAATACCGTAAATAAAGTCATATTGATCAATTAATTCCATCGTACGTTCAATCGTTGGTGTATCAAAACCAACGACAAACATACGATCGACGCCATTATCTCTTGCGCGTTGAATAACTTCTTCTAAATCTTCATCGTATTGTTCTGCATTTAAATGAACATGTGTATCGATTAACATGATTTAACGACGCTCCTTAATTCATGATTACTTAATGACTGCACCATTAGGAATAGCGTTTGGCAAACTTACTAATGTTAATACGCCATCCTTTTCAGCTGATAATATCATACCTTCAGATGTTCTACCCATTAATTTTGCTGGTTTTAAGTTTGTAACAACCGCAACTTTTTTACCGATAATATCTTCTGGTTGGTAATATTGTGCAATTCCAGACACAATTTGACGTTGTTCGGTATCTAAATCCACTTGAATTTTCAAGAGTTTATCTGATTTTTTAACATTTTCAGCATCTATAATCGTTGCCGCTTTAATTTCAACTTTGTCGAAATCTTTAATATCTATTTGCGCTTTACTTGGTGCTGCTTCCACTTCTTCTGGTTCTTCTGATTTTGGTGGTTGCATAGATTGTTTAATGTAATCTATTTCAACATCGCTCTCTAAACGTGGGAATATTGGTTGTGGTTTATCGATAACCACGATTGGTTGCTGTAGAGCACCATATTGTTCCACACTGCTAAGTTCATGTAATTCTGGAGAATTAATGTTTAATTGTTCAAAAATCTGTTTCGGCGCATGTGTTAAGAATGGTCTCAACAACACAGCTGCGATTCGAATGTTTTCCACTAAGTGTGCCATCACGTTGCCTAACATATCTTTTTGACTTTCGTCTTTAGCTAGTACCCATGGCGTTGTTTCATCAATATATTTATTCGTACGGCTAATTAATTTCCATACCGTTGAAAGTGCAACTGAGAATTGTAAATCATCCATATTATCATGGAATGTTTTAACTGTGTCTAAAGCCATTTGTTCCATTTCTTCATCTAATTCATGTTTGGCACCTTGATATGCAGGTAATTCACCATCAAAGTATTTATTAATCATTGATATAGTACGATTTACTAAATTACCTAAATCATTAGCTAAATCATAATTCGTACGTTCAACAAAACCTTCAGGTGTAAATACACCATCAGAACCAAATGGTAATTCACGCATTAAATAATAACGTGTTGCATCTAAACCATATCTATCAATCAATACGTTTGGATCAACTACATTACCTTTAGACTTACTCATTTTACCGTCTTTCATTAAGATCCAACCATGTGCAAATACTTTTTTCGGTAATGGAATATCTAAAGCCATTAATAAAATAGGCCATATAATAGAATGGAAACGTACAATTTCCTTTGCCATAATATGAATATCAGCTGGCCAATATTTGTTAAATAGGCTATCGTCATCAGATAAATAACCTAAAGATGAGATATAGTTTACTAAGGCATCAATCCAAACATATACGACATGTTTTGGGTTTGACTTAACTCGGATACCCCAATCAAATGACGTTCTAGAAACAGCTAAGTCTTCTAGACCTGGTTTGATAAAGTTATTAATCATTTCATTTTTTCGTGATGGTGGTTGAATGAAATCAGGGTTCTCGTCATAGAACGCTAATAAGCGATCTGTATATTTTGATAAATTAAAGAAGTAACTTTCTTCTTTGACTAATTCAACTTCATGACCTGAATCTGGGCTCTTACCGCCTACGATTTCTCCATTTTCGTATACAGGATCAACCAATTGTGTTTCCGTATAGTATGTTTCATCAGGAACTGAATACCAACCTTCATATTCACCTAAATAGATATCGCCTTGAGCTAATAATCGTTCGAAAATTTGTTGTACAACTTCCTTATGACGCGTTTCTGTTGTACGAATGAAATCATCGTTCGAAATTTCTAATTTATTCCATAAATCTTTAATTCCCGCTATCATTTCATCTAAATATTCTAATTCTGTTTTCCCAGCCTTTTGGGCTTTTTCTTGAATCTTTTGCCCATGTTCATCCGTACCTGTTAAATAACGAACATCATAGCCTTGCATTCTTTTATAACGTGCGATTACATCACCAGCAGTAGTAGTATATGCATGGCCGATATGCAAATTCCCACTTGGATAATATATTGGTGTAGTGATATAAAATGTTTCTTTCGCCATCAATGTTCCTCCTAGATTCTTATACTTTTAAATTATCTAAATTCATTTCTAATTTCAATGAAATTGACGTTAATTTTCAATACATTTATCATATCAGTTTCTTAAATTTCATCGGATAGAATACTCTTCATATCGTAGTTGTTTTCATAGCTAATATTAGTGTTTCATTAAATATGATAAATAAACTCTATCTAATCTACATTACCATAAATCGTGCTATTTATGGGGATTTTCAACATATTTTTCATGTTTTAATATGAAATTAAATCAACAATTTAACTTAAATTCTCATCATCTCAAGCTTTGTGTATTTTAATTTCTTAACGCTCTCTATGTCACACGCCATGATACGTATTATAGACAGCACCTGTTTTCATATTTCTCGTTTCTGCCACTTGCTTGATCGCAGCTTTAGGCTTCATTCCTTGATTAACATAATAATCGACATGCTCAGTTATAGTCATTGCTTCATACCACGTATCATCATCTTTTGCCGCTTCACCTTCAATTAATAATACAAACTCACCTTTCACGGTGATTTCCTCTGCATTAAATTGCCTAATTAACTCATCTACACTTGCCGTAACAATTTGTTCGAATTTCTTAGTCAGTTCTCTCCCAATTGATACGCGTCGTTGCGCGTCAATTTTAGCTACTGCCTTTAACGTATCTTTAATTCTATGGGGAGATTCGTATATTATTAAGGTGCTATCTTCATACATACGCTGCTCTAAAATTTCAATTTTCTGTTTCTCTTTGCGCGGTAAAAATCCTAAAAATGTATAAGTAAAAGACGGCAATCCGCTAGCCATTAGAGCCGTTAAACCTGCATTGGGGCCCGGAACCGTTTCTACTCTCAATTGTTGTTCTCGCGCTTCTACTACTAATTCATAACCAGGATCACTGATTAATGGTAACCCCGCATCCGATACAAGTGCAATACTTAAACCTTGTTGTAATTGTTCAATTAAATAAGCTGTCTGTTGCTCTTTGTTATGATCATGATAAGATTTCAATGGGGTTTGAATATCATAATGTGCACACAATTTTTTAGTAACTCTTGTATCTTCACAAGCAATTAAATCTACATTTTTCAGTGTATCAACGGCTCTATACGTAATATCTGCTAAATTCCCAATCGGAGTACCTACTAAATATAATGTCGACATTTGTTATTCCTCACTTATTAGTTTTAATTTTTTAGCTCTGCTATAAGTTTTAATTTCATACTCTCGCTTTAAGGCATCGGATTTATTATCAAAGGTTTCTTGATAAACTAATTTTACTGGTCGCCTTATTTTTGTATATTTCGCGCCTTGTCCATTATTATGTTTCGCAACTCGTTGTTCAACATTTTTGGCATATCCTGTATATAAACTACCATCATTGCATTTAACAATATAAATATAATGTCTATCCATAATATATTTCTCTCATTTCTTCACTATATGTACCATTTTGGTGATAAATATAAAATGGGGGCTGTATTTCTAAACCTTGATTCCCACCTTTTCTGCCTTCTATTACTATCGTATGTGCAGACTTTCCTTCTTTACTATATATAAAATATAATTTTTTAGGTTCAATTTGAAATGCTCGCATCTGACTTAGTACATCCATCAACCTTTCAGCACGATGCACCATTACTAATCTACCACCTTGTTTCAATAAATGCCTCGCTGCAAAACAACAATCCTCAAGCGTACACATAATTTCATGCCTTGCTATTTTATGTGCATCCTTTTGATGTTGATGTTGTTGATTTACTTTAAAATAAGGCGGATTACACGTTACCAGACTATATTGTGCAGGTTTAAAAACTTTATGCGCATCCTTTAAATCCATATGATGCATGGTAATACGCTCATCAAGTTGATTCAACGCAATACTTCTATTCGCCATATCAACCAATTGTTCTTGAATTTCTATACCTGCTATTTGCTGATTGCCTTTATCAGATAGTAATAAAGGTATCACACCATTACCTGTGCAAATATCTAATATTTGATCATTTTTCTTTACCTTTGTAAAGTGTGCAAGTAACAAGGCATCTGTAGAAAATGAAAAAACATCATCATTTTGTATAATTTTTAAATTTTCTTTTATTAAACAATCTAACCGCTCTCCATCGTTCAACATCAAATTCTACCTCCAAAAAAAGAGGATAAGATGGCGATGCTCATTAAGCCTATCGCTACACCTCATCCTCAACACCATTTATGATTAACTCATAAGTACACTATAATTCACTATTCACTTAATACTTCTAAACAAAATAGACAGTCGTCACCTTTTCTATGCTTTCCAAATAGTTCTCCATTACAAATGTGGAAACCTTCTTTATATAACATAGCTAAATTATCTTTACTTCTAAGCGGCTTTTTTAGTTGTCCTTTTTTATTATTTTCAACCTTTTTAGGCGCCTCTTCTTTATCAATTAATGTCTTTAAATTTTCATTTTCAACTTGCAGTGCCACATTTTCTTCAATTAATTCTACAGTCAAATGTTTCAAGTTAACCATATCATTATTAATTTGATTAATGTTCGACTCTAAATGCACAAGTTTTTCAAATATTTCACTTCGGTTCAACTTGGTTAAAGCCTCCTAATTTAACGCTTCTAATTCTTCCATTTTATATTCTAAGGGTTGTTCTAAACCTTCTACTTTAATTTGCATAGAAATATCTAGAATATTTAGGCCTACAACCTTTCCATTACCTTCAGGCGTTTCAATATGATCTCCTACATCAGGTAATTGCGCACGCGCTTCTTCATAATAGTCATTTTCATATTTCAAACAACACATAAGACGACCACAAGCGCCAGAAATTTTTGTAGGATTTAAAGATAAATTTTGATCTTTAGCCATTTTAATAGAAACTGGTTCAAAATCACCTAAAAATGTAGAACAGCATAATGAACGCCCACATGGTCCTATGCCACCTAACAATTTCGCTTCATCTCTCACACCTATTTGTCTTAATTCAATACGTGTCTTTAATTTTTGAGCTAAAACTTTTACTAACTTTCTAAAATCTACTCTATCATCCGACGTAAAATTAAATATTACTTTCGATTTATCTAATGTATATTCACAGTTAACAAGCCTCATATCTAACGCTTGTTGCTGAATTGTATCTTTACATAATTCAAATGCTACTTCAGCATCACGCTCATTTTTTTCATATTTTTCAATATCTTCATCTGTAGCAAGACGGATGATTTCTTTTAATGGTAACGTTACATCCTCATCGGCAACATCAAGTGGCTCATATTTTACTTTGCCCATTTCTACGCCACGTTTTGATTCAACAACAACCCAATTACCTACTCGCAAATCGAATTGTTGAGGTGAATAATACTCCATTTTCCCTGACTTTTGAAATTCAATTCCCACTACATTTTGCATTATTTATTTCACCCCTTTTATTACTATCTGTTCAAAGACTAACGTTGGATTCACGTTTTGATTTAACTTCTTATGTGCTTCTGTAATTTGATCATACATTAAAATAATTTGATTATAAGTTAATTTACGCGCATAATTTTGAATGTCATCTTGTAAATCATGAAATATCAAATCATCAGTAATGCCCACTTTAGCATGCATGACGTCCTCAAAGAAACCATTAACGGCTGCTAATGTTACCAGCTGTAAACGTCTGGTCTTAGCTTGTTTCAACAAATCTACAATTGCAATAAGCGCCATTGGACGATTTGTTAACAATAGTTGACACCACTTCACTATACTTTTGCGCAGTGAAGCTAAATCTGACTCTTCATTCAATAAAACTGCCGTCTCAATTTGTGTCGTATATGTACTGATCAGTTCCGCAATAGGTCTGGAAATCTCTCGCTCAACTAATCTATCTATAAATTTCACCTTATCAATTGGTTTAAAATAAACATGCTGACACCTTGAATGGATGGTATCTAATATTTGTTCAGGCTTCGTAGATAATAAAATTGCGATGGTATTGTCAGGAGGCTCTTCTAAAAATTTTAATATACTGTTTTCACCTTGAACAGTTAACTTCTCAAAGGCTTCAATAATGTATACTTTGTAATTACCTTCAATAGGTAATTGATTCATATGATGTATTAATTGTTCGACTTGTTCTTTTTTTATCGTATTTTCCTCAGTGGAAATATACATAAAATCAGGATGATTAAACGTAGATACCTTTAACTGACATTGTTCATCTTGATCACATAAAATAAGTTTCGCAAAATCAATCGCCACTTGTTTCATCGTTTGGCCATCATCGCCCTCAAATAAATATGCATGTGACAACTTATTTGAATGATATGCCTTCGTCAGTTTTGCTTTTTCATCCATCTTTAAGTTACTCCTTTATATAAAAAGGCTGCTTATACACAGTGCCACTCAAAGTAAATGATTATTATAAAAAGGTTCTTTGATAGCAACACCTTTTCACTTCCACTCACTTAGAATGGTTACTATATATAGCAACCATATTGTTAAAATTGATGGAAAGATTCAACAGGCATTACAAATACTGTTGCTCCTCCAACTTCTACTTCTACTGGATACGGAATATAAGAATCCGCACTGCCACCCATAGGCGTAATTGGTGAAACGAGTTGTTCTCTGTTACCACAAGTGTCATCGATTACCTTTAACATTTCGTCTACACGGTCGTCCTCTACACCTGATAAGAATGTTGTATTACCAGCACGTAAAAAACCACCTGTCGTTGCTAATTTTGTTGCTCTAAAGTTATGTTTAACAAGCTTATCTGACAGCTCTTGACTATCTTGATCTTGTACGATTGCAATTATCATTTTCATAGTAAACACCTCTTCCCAATATTATATCATAATTTTTCTAAGTATTTGATGATAGAATTATAAGTATCATTCACAACCTCATCAATATTTTTCTCGGCATCTATTATGATAAAACGTTCAGACTCATTATGAATAATTTTTTTGTAACCTTCAACCACTTTTTCATGAAAATTTACACTTTCTAAATCAAGTCTATTTTGAACACGCTGGTTTTCAACAATGCGCTGTCTCCCTACTTCCACGCTGACATCAAGGTAAATCGTTACATCAGGGTACATATTGTCGATAGCAAATTCATTAATGGATTTAACTTCTGATATACCTATACCCCTTGCATAACCTTGATATGCTAAAGAACTATCAATGTAGCGGTCACATAATACAATATTTCCATTTTCTAAAGCTGGCATAACCTTTCCAACGAGGTGTTCACGTCTTGAAGCAGCAAATAGCAATGCCTCTGTTCTTTCATCCATCGCATCACCATCCAATAATAATTCACGAATTTTCTCTCCTGTTTTTACACCACCGGGTTCGCGTGTCATCACAATTTTATAATCTTGTTGTAATTTATCTGCGACTGCTTGCATAATTGTGGTCTTCCCTGATCCTTCTGGACCTTCAAAAGTAATAAATGCTGACATCTTATTCATCCTTAACTTCAATTTTATATTTTTTAATACCTTCAACCCTAACATGTTGAGCGTACCAATAATTCATTAATTTTATCATATTTTGTGTTACTGTTTCTCCCTTAAACATCACTGGTATACCAGGCGGATAAGGAACAATATCATTTCCTAGAATTTCATTTTCTGCTTTATCAATATCTATCCAGCGTGTCTTCTCAATAATTCCAGAATAATATGTACCACTTTGTAAACGAATATCTACCTTAGTTGTTTCAATAGGTTCACGTCGTTCTACCTTGATTTCATTTATTCTATTTAACAATGTATCAAATGGATATCTATCTTCACTATGCCATAGAGGTAATACTAATAATGTTTGAAACGCATCTGCTAATTCAACATAGATGCCTTTTTCCTCAAATAACTGTTGTAATTCATATCCTGTATAACCAGGACATCTGATTATTAATTTTAGGTTATCCTCTACTTCTAATACTTCAATATCTTTTGCTTTAATTTTTTTCACAAGTTGGGCTCTCTTACTGTAGAACTGATCACTATCATAATTTTCATAGAAACGCTGAGCTAATTCTAAACTAGACATTATTAAATATGAAGGACTTGATGTTTGAAAGTACGTCATATATTTAAGTACCATTTCCTTTAATGGTGCATTTTTATGTATAAAAATAACAGACCCCATAGTCAGTGACGGTAATGTCTTATGATAAGATTGTACGACATAATCTGCTCCCATATTTAAAGAAGAAGTTGGAAATCCGTTCAAATCAAAATGTGCACCATGTGCTTCATCAATTAGTACGGGTATCTCCTTTTCTTTAAAGCGATTAATCATTGTTTGAACATCAAAACATTCACCATAATAATTGGGATATGTGAAAACTCCTAATTTGCCATCTTCAAAATCTTTAATTTCCGCTTTTACATTAGGGCCTACATATTGATCCGTCTTTTCACTTAACTTCATTTCTAGTAAAGTTGCAGTTGCATGCGCCAAATCAAGACCATGAAATACAGATTTGTGCGCATCTCTTGCAACAATGTATTTCCCAGGCAATGTTGAAAACGCCTGAATTACCGATAATATACCAGATGTAGTACCATTAACTAAAAAATAAGCTGTATAATCCTTATGCTTATTTATCGTTTCCATACTTTTCAAAATGATTTCTTCTGGATGATGTAAGTCATCTAAACCAGTAATTTCAGTCATATCCTTTTTAAATGACAATTGTTGGTCCAAATTACCAATTGTCATATTTTTATGACCAGGAACATGTAATGAAATTGCTTCTTCATCCAAAAACGCATCTAATTTATCGCTCAATGGTTTAGACATAATATCTCCTTTCATAATCATATATATAAAACATGATTATTTCTTCGACAGTATCAACATGTATTTTAACATAAAAAAGAGATGCTATTAGGCACCTCTTTAAATATAGTCAGATTTAACACCTGTAAGTTCAAATCGTCGTTCGCTCAATTCGTCAGCTTCAAACGCTTTCTACTTGTCAGTGTGATTCAGAAGTTAAGCTCTTTTAAAGCAAAAAAAAGAGACCTCACGGTCTCGGCTCATCGCATCTCTGCTTGCCTGGCAACGTCCTACTCTTGCGGAACGTAAGTCCGACTACCATCGGCGCTAAGGAGCTTAACTTCTGTGTTCGGCATGGGAACAGGTGTGACCTCCTTGCCATTGT
>NZ_JBICNX010000309.1:0-522 GCF_043107035.1 Staphylococcus sp. 231237_7MaSpsaltlick | reverse complement strand
CGTAATGATTGAGCTTTAGTCATACCAATATCATCACGTAACGCTTTAGCTATCTTAGAATAACCTTCGCCACTCATAATACCTTGAGTAATATTAATGCGAATCTTCTTTAATACCTCATCACGATGCTTCTGTAATGTTGGCACTAATCTAATAAACTCAATAGGTTGTTCAATAGCACTTTTAATAGTAGCTGCATTAGGTACATCAAATGTCATAGATGATTGACTTGCCATTTCATACAAATAAAGGCTCATAAGATACTTTTCAATATAGGCATCTTGTTGTGATTTCTGAATAGTCTTGGCGACTTCTCTATAATCATCAGTTAACATTGTTCCTATACGTGTAAGTTCCTTATTAAGCCTGTTGTATTTATTAAATTCGGTCCATGTAACATGAACATCATCGTTTTGATAACGTTCGAACATATCTGCAATCTCTTGTTTTATAACCTTTAACCTATTAGCAAACAACACTTCTATTTCTTTTTCTGCTTGCTTGATTAAGCATTCGATATAG
>NZ_JBICNX010000308.1:0-522 GCF_043107035.1 Staphylococcus sp. 231237_7MaSpsaltlick | reverse complement strand
ACTTATTTTGATTTGAATTTTAATAAATATGATCTATTTGAAGATCTAAATGACTATTCAAATACATATAAAATGATTCTTGAATGTAATACAGGAACTAAGAAGATAGATATGATTTTAAATAGATTTTTAGAATTGAACGTAACAGTTATAAGGCCGTTTATTATGGCTATTATTAATGATTTTACTTCTGATAGAATCATGGAAGAAGAAGCTATAAAAATAGTAGAAATAATGGAAAAATATATAGCAAGAAGGATAATTACAAAAACACCTTCAAATGCATTAAATAAAGTGATTGCTACTTTATATAGAGACTTTAGGCATTTTCAAGATAAACATCAAGGTCAGTATCAGGATTCAGAAGTTATCCTGTATTTATTGCTTAAAAAACAAGGCTCAGGTAAAGTTCCTACTGATGAAGAATTAATTAGAAACTTCAAAAATAATGATTGGTATAATATCAACTCATCGTATCGCTCGTATATATTTGAAAGGTTAGAAAATCACAATCATATTGAA
>NZ_JBICNX010000307.1:0-523 GCF_043107035.1 Staphylococcus sp. 231237_7MaSpsaltlick | reverse complement strand
ATCAATAACAATTCTTTTGCCACAATAGAATATAATAAAGATGAATATAATTTTTCTATTCAAGGATATAAAGAAGATAGATGTATTAGAAAGTACATTAATTATCACAAATGAACGAGGTAATGAACCTAAGAAAATATCACTGCTTAGTATAATAAATTTATCCGTTGAATACTTTCTCGATGCAAAATAGAGCTTCCCTCAGCGTGTGTAATATGTATATAATTAGGTGAATGGATAGCTGAAAATGACCATACTTTAATTTATGGTAGTGGTAAAGTAGGTCTAATGGGACTATTAGCTGATACTGTATTAAAAAATAATGGTGAAGTCATTGGTGTGGTTCTAGAATTTTTAATGGGAAGGGAACTTTCTCATCCTAATTTAACCGAATTACATATTATAACTACTATGTCCAAAAGAAAATCTAAAATGGTAGATTTTGGTCATGCTTGTATAGCACTTCTAGGAGGCCTTGGTACACTTGAAGGGATAACTGGGGTTATTTCTTCAAGTGTTGGAC
>NZ_JBICNX010000306.1:0-527 GCF_043107035.1 Staphylococcus sp. 231237_7MaSpsaltlick | reverse complement strand
TATCAAACTAACACAATTAGTCATTACAATACTAAGTGAAATCATCATTTGGATGAAAGAGTCAGAACGAAAGGAAGTCTCTTATGAATAGATATATCACCCGGGGTATCGCCAACAACTTACCTAATATCTTACAACACCAATTATGGCAACTCGTATCTGAGCGAGAACAAGAACAAACCAAAGATAATACTTCAGTAGATTATTTTCATATATTCCAGTTCAATAAACATCGCAATCAATTATATATCAAACACAAACAAGAACGACCAGCGTATGTGAAAACTCAAAAGGCAAATATCAATCAACCTATCAATATCAATAAGGTCTACATTATCCGTGAAGATGATGTAGACCTTTCTTATTACATTATGTTATTACCAAATGAATATTAAGGAGATAAAATCAATGGAAAATATCACAAATACACTTGTCACTACTGCAATATTTGACGAAAAGAGAACTCACCGCTACTTACTAACAAAGACATGGGACGATAGCAAGAAGACTGCTACAGTCATCACAAT
>NZ_JBICNX010000305.1:0-529 GCF_043107035.1 Staphylococcus sp. 231237_7MaSpsaltlick | reverse complement strand
ATATTCCATTAACCATAACCAAGCCTTACGCTTCAAAAGTGATGTACCACACACATTCAGGAATCCACATGACACATCCGTGAATTTCACTGCTACAATTTATTATCAATAAACCCGCTTCGACTTAGTTCTTTAAAACAGAAATAAACACACAATAAGACTTTCACTAATTGCTTGAAATGTCTTATTGTATGTTTAATTAATCATGTAGTAACTCAGTTACTGTTGCTCGCCAACGTAATACAGTGTCTTTAGGATTACGTAATTGAATTGATATTCCCGAAGTTATGTCCGCATACTTTGCACTATCTATCTTTATATTGCGAATTTCACCTTCAAATTTTAGCCTATCATCATTCCCCTCATATTGTGATTGATATTCTCGAACACTTAGTTCAATATAATAAACTTGTTGATCATAAACAAATACAATGTTCGCTTTACCATTTAAGCGTAATCCTTGTACTGTTGTAGTATTTGGCCACAATGCAAAGCGCAAATGTTCCATATCAATTGCAACAATTTCTCC
>NZ_JBICNX010000304.1:0-533 GCF_043107035.1 Staphylococcus sp. 231237_7MaSpsaltlick | reverse complement strand
TCATTCTTTCTAGGTATTCGGAGAACTCTAACTGTTCATAGTTAGTTAGCCACTCTCTCCAAGTTGGCATAATTAAAATTTGGTTTTTTGTTTTAACGTCATTATTAAAGAGTTCATCAAATCTAGCTAATCCTGTAACCTTAACTTGTGTTTCATCAAAATTTAAATCCCTAACCACAATTTCTTTTTCACGATCTGAACTTGTTATAAAGACATCTACATTGAAGTCTTTTAATTGATTAACATTAATCTGAGTTAAATTTTTAGTCCCTAAAACACCATGTTGTAAAAACACTCTAGTGGCAGTGATTTTTCTCGTATAGGCTGCGCTATTAGTTGGGAACAATAATTCTGGATGATGTGTTGAACAAATATAATCTGCTTGCAACATTATCGAAAAATGTTCGGGAGATTGATAGTAAATGACATTACCAAACGGCAATACATTTTTTGCTTCATTTGAGTGTTCATCAATAATGTAATAAACAGGTAATTCTGGATGATACGTTCTCATATATTTAAAGAAATGATAT
>NZ_JBICNX010000303.1:0-534 GCF_043107035.1 Staphylococcus sp. 231237_7MaSpsaltlick | reverse complement strand
CTTTATAATCAGAAAGCAATGCAGTGGCTAGAGTGATGATTTTTCAATTATCATTCATAGCCTTTTCATCATATTTAATAAAGAAATAAGCTGACTTTGCATTGATGTCTGACATACTATCAAACTCTTCTTCAGTCGTTTCTGAAATAGGTTTTTTAATTACTTTTCCTACTGTATTTATTGAAATATCAACTTTTCCAAACGTCTCTTCAGCATGTTGAAATAAAGCTTGGACATTACTAACCTTAGTTAAATCACCAGAAAATAATGTACCTTCTCCACCTAACTCTTCAACTTTTGAAAGTGTAGCTTTAGCATCATCTAAAGACTTTTCATTATGATAATGGATTACTAATTTAGCCCCATCTTTAGCGTAAGTAGTACTTAATAAGCCACCAAGGTTCTTAGCACCACCAGCAATAACTACAACTTTGTCTTGTAAACTATCAAATTTACCCATATTATATAACCTCCTTTGAATATATTTCAATCATAAACCTTAGACTGCGATATCAATCAAGTGTTTGTTGGAAA
>NZ_JBICNX010000302.1:0-535 GCF_043107035.1 Staphylococcus sp. 231237_7MaSpsaltlick | reverse complement strand
AAGAAATATGAACAGTTTGAAAAGAAATTCAATGTGCCGGTTGAACGTAAAGATGAATTAATTGGTCAGAACATTACTGTTGAAGTAAAAGTCGCATTTAACAAATTTG
Source organism: Staphylococcus sp. 231237_7MaSpsaltlick (assembly GCF_043107035.1). NCBI lineage: Bacteria > Bacillati > Bacillota > Bacilli > Caryophanales > Staphylococcaceae > Staphylococcus > Staphylococcus sp. 231237_7MaSpsaltlick. The sequence continues at coordinate 426 of NZ_JBICNX010000302.1, read as the reverse complement.
CTTATGCGGAAATTAAAAACATTCCGAACAGAAAATAATGCAACAGAACACAGCGGGTGAAAGTCCCGCTATTTATTTTTGAAAATACGGAGGATCACACACATGATTAATAATGAAGACTTATTATTTTACGATATAGAGGTATACAAGTATAACAGTTTTGCAGTATTTAAGGATATTGATAAAAATACTGTTGGATTCTTTTCTAATAAAGATGGATTCGAAGGGCTAAGCGAATTCATACAAGGTAAAACATTAGTTGGTTACAACAACAATCATTACGATAATAAGATTTTGTATAAAATGGCACAACCATATCCGGAAGAATTATATGAAACTAAACAATATCAAATCAAAAAACTCAACGACAAAATTATTGCTGGCGATGGTAGAAATGAACGAAGTATAAGCAATAAAACTTATGAC
>NZ_JBICNX010000301.1:0-537 GCF_043107035.1 Staphylococcus sp. 231237_7MaSpsaltlick | reverse complement strand
ACTTACATGCCTGTTTTAGTTGCTTGTTAACTGCGTTAATAGTAAGTGTAGTCCCAAAAGAATTAAATAGTAATCCTTTGGTATTTAGTTTGAGTTTTTCAATCATTTCAATGATGTGTTTCATATCATCTTTAGCGATTGTTAAAGTACGAGGTGACACATCATTTTTACGTTCATCTATAAATAATTCATTTTTTACTTGGTTAATGTATTCATACTTCATATTTAAAACACCACTTATTCGACAGCCCGTACAAATCATTATAAATAGAGCGAGGGATGAACGATTATTTTGTGATTTGAAATATTTTTTAAGTGTTTCGTATTCTACTAGGTTAATATACTTGCTTTGTTCATCTTTTGGAGGATTAGACCCTTTAAATGTGACCTTATAAGTAATATTCTTAGGTAGTAATCCTTCATAAACAGCATCGTCTAATGATGATCTGATATATCCATTTAGTTTTCTTATTGTTTCTTTTGAGTGTGTTTTAGAAAATTCATTTATAAATTGTTGATACATATTTCGTGTTAATG
>NZ_JBICNX010000300.1:0-540 GCF_043107035.1 Staphylococcus sp. 231237_7MaSpsaltlick | reverse complement strand
TTCCGAATATATCCTTAGAAAGGAGGTGATCCAGCCGCACCTTCCGATACGGCTACCTTGTTACGACTTCACCCCAATCATTTGTCCCACCTTCGACGGCTAGCTCCATAAATGGTTACTCCACCGGCTTCGGGTGTTACAAACTCTCGTGGTGTGACGGGCGGTGTGTACAAGACCCGGGAACGTATTCACCGTAGCATGCTGATCTACGATTACTAGCGATTCCAGCTTCATGTAGTCGAGTTGCAGACTACAATCCGAACTGAGAACAACTTTATGGGATTTGCATGACCTCGCGGTTTAGCTGCCCTTTGTATTGTCCATTGTAGCACGTGTGTAGCCCAAATCATAAGGGGCATGATGATTTGACGTCATCCCCACCTTCCTCCGGTTTGTCACCGGCAGTCAACCTAGAGTGCCCAACTTAATGATGGCAACTAAGCTTAAGGGTTGCGCTCGTTGCGGGACTTAACCCAACATCTCACGACACGAGCTGACGACAACCATGCACCACCTGTCACTTTGTCCCCCGAAGGGGAA